>JBFEWA010000221.1:0-5640 GCA_041546605.1 Bermanella sp. | reverse complement strand
GGTACGCGCTTTAATGCATATGGCAGTATTCGTAATCAACTAGAAAATGGTCAAGTATTCTTAGTTAATCGCTCAACCCTTGCAGCAGCCATCACCTCCCTTGAAATCGACGCCGACGGTAACCCAGAATACACCCTGCGCCACAGCACCAGCCAATATTTCCAAAGCGCGTTTCGATCAGCTTTAAGTCACATCGCTGTGCCAAAACCCATGGGTGTGTTACGCGATGAGCCAAAGCCGGCGCAGGTTAAACAAGAACAAACAAAGGTAGAGCAAGAAAAACATATTATCGTTTTGAATATAGATACCAAAGCGAATAAACCTCTACCAAGTAAATTTCCAGTAACTCTATGTGTTGAAAACACGTCCAAGGATGTCATGGTATCGCGTAAACGAATAGATGTGATTTACGATCAATTTAGTTCCGTATTTAAATTGAATGCAAATGAGACTATAAAAGTTTTTGCAGTGCCTGATTATATGGATGAGGTTAGGGAGGATTTAAAGAAAAATAAGAACGTAAAAAATTCAGAAAAAGAAGGTTTAATTTCCTCTTTAAAGGAGGTAGCTAGAGAGATTAGAAGTGATGGTGTAATTGTTCATACGATGGAGTATGAATTACAAAAAATTGAAGTTATTGATGTAATTCATGTGACGGGAAAAAATGAATTTATATTACTGACACAGCAATGTCTGAAAGAAATTGAAGATGAAGAGAAAATTATTCAAGACAGTATGCAGCTACTAAGGGATGAGCTAGCAAAAGGGGCAAGAACTCTAGAGGATTCAGAGCTTAAAGCTGAGGAATCGGAAGGCGTTGTCACAAGTCCAATTCAAGAAGCAAAAGTTAAATCAATTGAAAAATTAAAAGAGTTAGGGGTATTTGATAAAAACGTATCTTTACCAACTAAACTAACAGAAATAAAACGCTTAAACGGTCAGCATAGAACATGGATTCGATCCGATAAAATAAAAAACCATTGGAAACGCTACAAAATGGACTCCAAAGATCGTGAGAGGTCTAAGGGTTGGTATCAAGACAACAAAATTGACGGTCAAAAACTTAAAGAAGCTATAGCGGCGGATTTCAATGTTAAGTTCAAAACAGACTTTTTTAAATATGAGTCGGATGAAAATAACCCATTAAATCAATTTCATAAAGAATACAAAGCCAGTTTTGATGAATTAAACCCTAATATGAAAGATCGAGTTGGTTTTGATGCATCAGCAGAAGCACAATTTATGCGATTTGCTTCGGTGGCTGGTGCGGCTGCTGAAATGAATTTAAAAGAAGGCAAAGTTGCTATACAAGCGCAAGCGGCAGCATCGTTTGATTTAGCCAAGGGTGAAATAAAAGCCGAACAAGTATTCCCGGTTAATTCACGCAGTAAAATTTTAGTACCTTATATAGTCAATACAAATGGGAAAAGAGAAAGCCGCGACATTGATTTAGGCCATTTACAAGCCAAAATTGAAGCCTCATTAAGTGGAACTGCGGGCGCCTCAGTATTGTTAGCCGCCAATGTCGCCGTAGATTGCTCAGATGGTTTGCCCAAAATAAAGGGAAAGCACGTGGGGGCAGACGGCAAAGCAGAAGCATTTGCAGGCGTAAGAGGGGGCTGCGAAATAAAAGGCTCGCTCAGCTGGACGGATGTATTAACCAAAAACTCAGATTGGAAACAGCTGTGTGCTATTGGTAAAAAAGTAGAAGGCGCAGTGGGTGTTGGTATAGACGGTGGTTTCACGTTTGGTTACAACACTGACACAGGAAAATTTTTGCTAAGGGCACATGCTGGCTTAGTAATTGGTGTGGGTGCAGCTGGTTCATTTGAACTGGAGGTTGATCCTGCGGCGACTCTAACCATGGTGCACTTTATGTATGAAGGGTTGAGGGGAGTGGATTATCGAAAAGTGAAACTTTTTGATGAGAACGGATTTAAAGGATACACCAATCTTTGTCTGTATATGCTAACCCATAAGATTCAGCAATGGGGAGTAGTCATTGAGTCCGGTGTTGATTTGTCTATGAGGCTTAAGGAATACTTTGATGGCTTGAAATCTGACTATGAGAAAGAAGAAAAAGCGTTCGAGCTGGCACAGAACATCATTGAAAGTAGCCAGCAAGGTGAAAATAGCGTGTTATTGCATTCCCCGCCAGAAGCTAAAGGCAGATTATTGAGCTTATTGATATTTGATCCTTTTGGAATCTGGGATAATTTATCCAGTGATGATGAGGTCAAACGTAAAGCCATTATTGTCATATTACAAAGTATTCAAGGTGAGCGTGAATACAATGAAATTATGGTAAGAATGAATGAAACAGGAAAAGCCGAAAATAATTTCAAAGATAGGAATGCAAGAAAAGTATTTGATACGCTTGGCTTGGGTGAGGATCAACAACAAAAATTTGAAAAGCGTATATTTAATAAAGTACCTCAGACCGGAATGCCCGTTCAGTTAGATCCATTGGGGGCTTGTCAAGCATGTGGTATTGCTTAATAACGATATTTAAGGAGTCTAATATGATCAAGATCGTATTCTTAATACTGTGGGGATTCGCATTATCAGGGTGTGAGGCAAAGCCAGATCCCAACCATTTAAAAGCCGTTGAAAAAGTTTTACAGGAAACTGCGGAAAATATGGTGTTCGTGAAAGGTGGGACTTTTATGATGGGGGATTCAGGGGATGGTAAGGAAATAGATCATTATGGCGCAACTAAAGAAAGATATGCTGTAAAAAATATTACATTAGATAGTTATTCAATTAATAAATATGAAACTACTTGGGGAGAATTGATGATCTATGTAAAGGATACTGGTCGATATGAATACTTCCGAGAAGTGAATGCTAGGGAAGATCACCCCTATGTTGCAGTTGATGACATTGCTTCGCCTAATTACTTTAAGCGAGCTGCTCGAGCGCCCAATTGGTATGAAGCGGAAGGGTATTGTTTATGGTTAGCAGAAAAAACAGGATTACCTTATGCATTACCGACTGAGGCTCAGTGGGAGTATGCGGCTCGCAATCGTGGGGAGCGAGTACGGTACGCCACTCATGACGGCATGACGTTAGTATTGGATGATTATCTATATCAAGAATATTTAACCAGTGACCCAGCTACAAAGGAAAGGGTGTATGTAAAGGCGTATGACCCATTGGCTCTGCCAAAAGGCAATGCATACGGGTTAACCGTTAGTGAATATGAGTGGTATTCAAGAGTGGTGGGGTCTTATCCGCCCAATAAACTGGGTGTACATGATATGTCGGGTAATGTGCAAGAGTGGGTGAGAGACTGGTATGAAAAAGACCATTATAAAAAAATGAATGAAGTTAATCCACAAGGCCCATCAGAGCCGAAAGAATGGTATGAAACCTATGACAAGGAACTCATCCCCGAAAAAGTAAAAAGAGACTGGGTAAACTCAAGCTCAATTTACGGTAGGAAAGGGGCTGGTGTATATGATTGGAGTAATGGCTTTCGCTGCGCCTTAAACTCCCCGGAACCCATTCGATAAATAATATGAGATAAGATGATGAAAGCATTCCTTGGTATTGTGATTTTTAGCTTTTGTGTAGTCATAACAGCGCATACTTCACCATTAAGTGAAGGGCAGAGTTTAGATCTGCATATCGCCTCAAAAAACCTTGAGAACTATACTGATTATGAAACTTTAGTGGAGCAGCACTTTGAGCAATTTAAGGATCGAGTATTTGTCACTAATCAAGAAATATCAGAAAAAGAGCGTAACCAAAAAATTAGAGAATATCTAAAGGGTCAATACTTTCCTCGATTAGTATTTAACTATAGTGTGATATATCAAAAATTAATTAAAGCTGGTAAAGATTTTTCCCCACTAGGTAAACCAGAGGCGATACTGCATCGTTATAGCGATGATGAATATTATGAGGATTTGCCTCAAATGAGTGAAGAGATGGTTTCAGAATTGGCTTTAAGTGCGGGTGTAGAAGGTAATAAACTAATTGTTGAGTATTATGCCAGAAGAGGTTGGGATGAATATTGGCCTGATCCATATGTTGTATATACGTTCGAAAGAAAAGAAAATAATCTTGTTTTGACGGATATCAAGCTTAATCAAAATACATTTATTAAGCAGTTTATTCCTGGTGTTTGATTCAATACTCTATGCAAGGGTCGAACCCAGTGGCTAAAACACTTCGCGAGCTACGCGCATGTCCTTTATGTGCGCTCCGCTCATGGGGCATGCAACACCCCCGCCCGATAACCCTAATTTAAATCCAAAAAACAAGCAAAACAAAACCATAAATAAAACCCTAGCCCAAAATCCTCAGTTCGATACAATATAGCTCAATTTAAATACACAAAAACTCAGCACCTAATTCATTGGTGCGAGTTGAAAATATTCAAGGACGAATATGCTTGCATTAAAATTTCCAAATGAGTTGAATTGGGGAGACCTGCGCTACATCGAAGACCCAATGCATGCCATGCAAACCGTTGAGCGCGAACATGGAAAACGAATCAACGGCCAAAATATTCAAAATGCCCACAGGCATGACTTACCTAGCAATTCTGGTACGCGCTTTAATGCATATGGCAGTATTCGTAATCAACTAGAAAATGGTCAAGTTTTTCTAGTAAATTATGCTACTGGGGCTCCAGCAGTGGAATCGTTACAAGTTAACGAAAGCGGCAGCCCCGAGTATCGTCTACGCACTAGCGTAAATGACTATTTCAAAAACGCGTTTGGTTCCGCCTTGCAATTTGTCCCTGTTCCCAAGCCTACTGGCGTACTCAGGGATGAGCCTAAACCCTCACAAGCCCAGCAACAACAAACAAAAAAAGAGCGTGAAAAGCACGTTGTGTTGTTAGATTTAGAAGGACAAGATGGTCGCCCATTACCCGCTAAGCACAATATAACGCTCTATATCGAAAACACGACTCAAGGAACGGTCGCGGCAAGACAGCTATCCGAAGTAATTTATAACCCCTTTAGCCGCGTGTTTAGCACCGAAAAAGGCGATCAGCTAAAAGTCTATGCCATCCCCGATAGCCTGCTTGAAGTCCGCAAAGACCTAAACGACAACAAAAGCCTTGCTCAGTCCGAATCGAAAGGACTAATCGCACCTCTTACCGAGACCAGCCAAGAAACTCGCCAAGATGGCGCAACATTGCATCATGTGAATTATATAGTGCCCAACTATTTGGTTGAGATTAAGTTATACGATGAAGATGGTGAACCTGAAGCCAAAGAAAATTATCAGATCAAAAATCTCAATGGAAAAATCTTAGTGAGTGGTAAATTGGACGACGAAGGGTACGCATTCGTCGATGGTTTGGAACATTCAGAAGTCCAGATCTGCTTTCCAAATATTAAATAGTGTCTAAGCAAAGACTGATTGAGGTTATAAAGTATGAGTAATCAAAACGATCAAAAACAGTCCGATAATAAAGAAGAATGGACGATAGTTGAAAAAGTCAATAATGAGCTCGCTAAGGGATCGACTGTTGATTTAAATGAAAGTGATAAATATCAGTTTATTACAGTGAGAAAAAAAGAGTTTATATTCTCAATGTGAATCAATAGCCAGTATCAGAACAACGTCATTTATTTTGACCGGTATAAACAAATAAGTAAGTTGATTATTCGAGTCGACTCT
>JBFEWA010000286.1:0-4452 GCA_041546605.1 Bermanella sp. | reverse complement strand
GGTTTAGAGAAATCATCGTCTTTCATACCGGTGGCGCGCCAAAGGGCACGGGCGCCGGCCATATTACGGCCGCCGGTGGAGGTTTTACTGCGATATTCAGGCATGTCGGCTCTCTTAGGGTGTGGCTAACAAATAAAGTGCACGCAGTATATCAAACCCTGTCCCATGGGAGTATAGGTTGTGGCCGTTTGAATCGTGCGGTTACTCAGGCCTCAGCTATACTGTATGAGAGTAAGGAATGGTGGGTGTTATGCGCGTAATTAGCCTTGGACTTGTGGGTTTATTAGCACCGGTTTGGGTTTTAGCACAAGACATAGACCCGTTTACCTTATCCCTGTCGGATTTATCCCAAGTTCGAGTGACGGTTTCTTCCCATCGTCCAGAATCCCGCATAGAAACCCCTGCCATTGTTACCCGGCTTAATGTGGAAGATATGCGCGCCCTTGGCCTGACGGAACTCACGGAAATCTTAAGCTTTGTACCGGGTATGCAGGTGCAAATACACTTGTTTGGTCAGCCATTTGTAAGCGTGCGTGGTATTTATGAAGGCTTTAATCAAAAGGTGTTGTTCTTGTTGGATGACACCCCCTACTTTATGTCCAGTCACAGTGATGTGCCGTTAAAAGGCATTCCGTTAGATGCGGTGAGTCATGTGGAAATTATTCGCGGGCCAGGGGCGGTGTATTACGGCACAAATGCCACAGCTGGCGTGATCAAAGTGGTGACCAAGCAGCACGTACAAAAAGCCCAGTTGCAACTGAGTAGCAGTGCAGAGCAAGATTGGCAATTAAGTGGAGCCACTGAATACCCCTTGGGGGAGCAACAATTCTTTATGCTGGCGGCACAAGTAGAGGCGGATCAAAAAACAAACGTGCATTACCCCGCCTTTGATGCATTCAGTGCGGGTGACGTGACTCAGACAGAGCACAACCAATCTCTGTATATGCGTTATAAGCATGCCAAAAGCCAATTATTTTTTCATGGCTTTGAAAGTGAGTTCACAGGATTGGCACAACCGCGAAACGTGAGCAATGTGAATTCCTTAACTTATACCGGCTTCATGTTGTCCGCTTCCCATGACACGCAGCCCATCAGTGGTCACAAGGTGCGTTACTTTGCCGATTACAATCAATTTTATTTACGCTTTGATGTGCAGGATTTTAATGGTGCGAATCAGGACGGTGGTTTTCGCATGAGCGATAACGGTGAAAACAATTTTCGCTCGCGCTTCGGCATGAACTGGGATACCAGTGTAAATGATAACTTGTCGATGTTTTCTGGTATTGAATGGGAGCGACGTTCCACTGGGGATTATGAAGTATTTGACGGCGCCACCAATGACACCACGGGTACCATCATGCCGGGTTTTCATTTGGATGAGTTATCCATTTATGGTCAAGCGGATGTCATTCCCTATGAACATGGCCGACTATTTTTAGGGTTTCGCTATACGGATAACGACATCATAGGTGAAAGCCTGGTGCCACGCTTTGGATTTGTACACAGCTTATCTGTAAACAGCAGTGTTAAAGCCTTGTACAGTGAAGGCTTTAACACCCCAAGCTTCACACAACTGAAAGCAGACTTTAATGGTCTGGTGAATGGTAACGAAAATTTAGAGGCTGAGCGGGTGGCCTCCCATGACGTGGGCTATTACTGGCAAAATGAAACCATCAATGCAGGGGTGACGCTGTTTTATTATATCGCCCATGATTTTGTTTACAGTGATCGTAGTAGCGGAGCCATCGAGTTTTACAACAGCGAAGCGTTTGAGCATTCCGGTATTGAGTTAGAGTGGGAACAAAATATTGCCAATCGCATACGTTGGTTTGTCAATATGAGTTACTTATTGGATGGTAACGCCGAGGATGCTCAGGATGGCTCAGCTAAATACAGCGCAGAATACAGCATGAATCTTGGGTTTCATTGGCGACTTAGAGGCCACAAAATTGGTATGTCTTTGCGTCATGTGAGTGAACGCGCCAGTGCCGATGCCACAACCTTATGGAATGTGAGTTACCAATATCTTTGGCAGCAGACTCGATTCTCAGTAGTGGTGAAAAACGCACTGGCGGATGAGCAGCTGCAACCTAATATGGCAGAGTTCAATGATCGCCTTGTACCTAATGGCGCACCAGAGGAAGTGGTGCAGCTAGCAGTTAAATACGTCTTCTAAGCTCTTGTGATAAACTTATCATATTAAAACATTCAAAGCGGATTGCTCCGTATCTTTATTATTTTCATTAAGAAGTAGTTGTATGTCATTACCTCCCTGCCCGAAATGCCAATCTCAATACGTGTATCAAGATCAACAAAATTTTGTTTGCCCTGAGTGTGCCCATGAGTGGAACCCAGCGGATGCCGCGGAAGATGTCATGACGGAGAAAGACGCCAATGGCACCACCTTGCACGAAGGGGACAAAGTGACCCTGGCAAAAGACTTAAAAGTCAAAGGCAGCTCCCAAGTATTGAAGATTGGTACCAAGGCGTTGATTCGTCGCATTGTGGAAGGCAAGGATCATCAATTAGATTGCAAAGTGGATGGGGCTGGCGAGATGATGGTGACGGCTAAGTTTGTGAAGAAGGCGTAATCGTAATTGTTAAAATAAAAAAAACCGCGGGTGTTGCCACAAGCGGTTTTTTATTTTTTGGCTTATATGAATACCCACTACAGAGTCTTAATAAACACCTTGCTGTTACGCTGGTAGTTATACAGTTCTTTTTTCTGTGGCGGTAAGTCGTCGATGTTGGCCGCTTTAAAGCCACGCTCTTCAAACCATTGTGCAGTACGGGTAGTGAGCACAAACAGTTTTTTGATGCCTTGGCCTTTGGCTTCGCTTACTAAGGTATTCAATAAGCGGTCGCCACGCTGGCCACGACGGTATTCATCGTGAATGGCCACACACGCAAGCTCTGCCATGTCATCCCCGTATGGGTATAACGCCGCGCAACCGAGCACCATACCGTCTTTCACTAACACGCGGAAGCGATCAATTTCGGTTTCCAGTGTCTTGCGACTTCTGCGCACCAGAATGCCTTTTTCTTCTAACGGGCTAAGTAAATCTAAAATACCCATTACATCGTCAAGGCGTGCAGTGCGTAATTGTTCTTGATGCAAGCGGCTCACCAGAGTGCCACAACCATCAAGGGTGAATAGCTCGGTGAGTAGTGCGCCGTCATAACTGTGTTGAATCAACTGGCAGCGTTTCACGCCACTGTTTACGGCAAAGCTGGCGGCGTTTAATTGCACCTGTTGTTCAGGGTTTAAACCTTGAGTTAATAAATCCGGTATGGCGCTGGTGATCACTTCTTTCACCAACTGACCATCTTGTTTGATGCAGTTGTTTTCACCAAACAAAATCAATTTGTCTGCCTGCAAGGCAATGGCGGTTTCTGTGGCTACGTCTTCAACGGCCAGGTTAAAGGTTTCACCTGTGCGGCTGTAGCCTAAACAGTTCATTAATACGATGGCGTTGTTATCTAAAATCTTGTTGATGGCCTTGGTGTCGATCTTGCGCACTTCACCTGTGTGGGCAAAGTCCACACCATCAATCACACCTATGGGTTTGGCGATCACAAAGTTGCCGCCCACTACGCGAATGTCGGCGCCGTGCATGGGGCTATTGCTCATGCCGGTACTTAGAATGGCTTCGATTTGCGAACGCAGCTGTCCCACTGCCTGTTGCACAGTGACCAGCATGGCTTTGTCGGTGATGCGTTTGTGATCGACGAATTCCGCTTGTTGATTTTTCAATGCGCATAATTCGTCGATCTGTGGTCGCGCGCCGTGAACCAATACTAAGCGCACCCCTAAGCTGTTCAGCAAGGCGATGTCGTGAGTAATGTGCTGGAATTGTTCATGGGCAAGGGTTTCCCCGCCAAGCATGATGACAAAGGTTTTGCCACGGTGGGCATTTATGTAAGGAGAACTTTGTCTAAACCAGTTAACGTATTGGTTATCGGATTCGGTCACTGTGTTTATCTTTCTTCTATCGTCATTGTTAATTGGGTGAGTAAGCAGTTTAACGGCTTTTATGACAAAGCCCCAAGCGCATTTTACAAACAATAATGTTTAATAAATTGTTCGATGTAGCTCACCATGGGTTCAATTTGATCATGGGCCATAAATTCATCTGGCTGATGGGCTTGGTCAATGGAGCCAGCACCCATTACCACAGTGTCAATATTGGCGGCGGCTAAGAACGGCGCTTCGGTGGCAAAGGCCACGGCTTCTGCTCCATGGCCGGATAATTTCTCCGCCAGTTTGACCAGTTCACTGTGTTCGCCACTGGCAAACGATTCCACCCCATCGAACAAACGATAAAACTCGATTTGGGTGTGCGTCTGTTTGGCGATGGCATCTAGGCGTTGTTGAATCTGTTGGCGAATTTGCTGGCTGCTCATGCCGGGCATGGTGCGCAAATCAAAGTGCAATTCACACTGGCCACAAAT
>JBFEWA010000395.1:0-2807 GCA_041546605.1 Bermanella sp. | reverse complement strand
GGACACAACTCCATTCTTTATATGCTAGAAAGCCAAATTCACTATATTTTAAGCGCCACCCAAGCAGTCACCCAGCAACAATGCAAAGCCATCAACATTAAAGATGAAACGCAAAATCGTTTTAATAAAGTGGTGCAAGAAAAACTCAATAGCAGTGTGTGGAATGACGGCTGCACCAGCTGGTATAAAACCAAAAGTGGAAAAAACACAGCCAACTGGCCTAGCTTTACTTTTCAATACCGCAAACTCAGCAAACAATTCTCAATGAATGACTATGAGATAACCTAGGAAAGACACAAATTCTTTTGATCTAATGGCAAGTCAAACTAAAAAGAAGAATATGGGATGAATCAACTGGACAAACAGCAAGCTCGCATTGCTCGACTTTTAGGGTATTTGCCTCCTATTCATTGCTTGCCGCCTTTCTTAGCCAGAGTTAGCTACACAGCATTAGATCGACTATTGGGCATACCTAAAACATCTGTTAAAGCCATAAAAGACCTTTACATTCCCACCCACGACAGCAAACAAACCATTGCGTTGCGCATTTACTATCCAGAAGCATCAAATACCCAAAAACCAAAAGCCATGATGTACTTTCATGGTGGCGGGTGTGTTATTGGCAGCATTACAAGCCATGATCGCCTCTGTCGATATCTTTGCAATAAGAGCAACATCGTGATTATTTCGGTAGGCTATCGCCTTGCACCTAAACACAAATTCCCCGCGGCCATTTATGATGCCATTCACGCTTGGAACTGGGTTCATGATCATTTACAACACATTGATTTAACAGGATATAAATTGGGGGCTGGGGGTGACAGCGCAGGTGGATATCTGGCGTGCTTTTTAAGTTTAAATCGGCAACAGACTGAGCTAACAATTCAAGTCAAACACAAGCCTGAGTTTCTGTATTTGCTATACCCAATGATGGACCTAAGAGGACTCACACAATCTTATCGGGATGCCAATAACGGCATGCTACTCACTAATACATTAATGGATTACTTCAGCCGACACTATCTATCTAATGTCGAACAGAAGTTCCTACCCTTAGCCAGCCCAATATTATTTGAGACGTTTTCTCACTTCCCTCACACCTATATTTTGACCTGCGGGGCAGACCCTCTTAGAGACGATGGCATCGCATTTGCGCAAAAGCTAGAAAGCCAAAATGTATTAGTGACCCACGATCATTTTGACGATTGCATGCACAGTTTTATTTCTGTTTATCGTGCAAGCAATCGAGCCCAGCAAGCTACCTTTGCAATAGCACAGCGCCTAAAGCAACTGGCATTTCAATCATCCGATAGATGACTTATAGTGCCCGTCTCTAAAGGGACCATTTTATGCTTTTATCCGATGTCGTTGTGATTTTGATTTTGTGTGTATTAGCTTGGCTGTGGTGGTTGGATCGAGGCTTCAAGCAGTCTGCTTATTTAAAATGCAAACACTATTGTGATAATGCCAATGTGACATTATTAGATGAGAACATTCATATCAAAAAGATCGGATTGCGCAAAAACTCAAAAGGCCAATGGGTCATTTATCGCTGCTTTCGCTTTGAGTTTACCTCTACCTATGAGCAGCGCTATGAAGGAAGTATGGAAACCCTAGGCAAAAACGTCATCAACATAAAGCTAGCACCACACCGCATTTAAAGCCTCTGGCTTAATGCCTCCTCTATACTCAATCCGCTAAAATCAAGCCCAACAGGTTATAATCTCAAACCAACACATTTACTTTTTGGTATAATCAAACGGTTATACATAGATGCAACCTTAGAGATTTAGCATGTCACTCCCATTAGAACAGCTCATTCGCCGCCTTTCTTTGCGTCAATTGCAGGTCTTTTTAGCGGTATATGAGCTTCAGGGCTACAAAAAAGCAGCAAACTCTCTTGGGCTAACCCAACCTGCGGTCAGTGCACAAATCAAGCAATTAGAAGAAACCCTAGAGCAACCCCTTTTTGAATACGTTGGCCGTAAACTATATCGCACCCGCGCAGCGGATCGTGTGGCAAGCTCTGTCAGTAATTTATTTACTGAATTGCGACACATGCAAATTGACCTCAATGCCATTCAAGGGCAACTCTCGGGTGATCTGCATTTAAGTGCCGTTAACACCGCCCAATATGTGGTTCCCCACATCCTTAAGCTATTCAAACAAGAATATCCTAAGATCAATATACACCTTAAGGTGGTCAATCGAGCTGGCGCCATGGAGCGTTTAGATAACAACCAAGACGACATCGTCATCATGGGTATGGTGCCGGAAGGCAAGCCTCTGGTTTCTATTCCATTTCTAGATAATGAACTGATCCCTGTTATTCCAACGGATTCTCCTCTCAATGAAAAAAGTAACATCAGCATCGATACCTTTTTAAACCAGCCACTATTACTCAGGGAAAAAGGGTCGGGTAGTCGCCTAGCATTTGAAGTGTATTCACAAGAAAAACGCATACAGTTAAGCGGCATCATGGAATTGGGCTCTAATGATGCGGTAAAACATGGAGTACTGGCCGGCTTAGGTGTAGCAGTATTACCGAAATTAAGTGTATTGCCTGAATTAAAACTAGGGTTATTGAATAGCCCTAACATCAAAGGCTTTCCACTGCGTCGTTCGTGGTGTTTGGTTTACCCTCAAGGCAAACACCCTAGCCCAACTGCCGCAGCTTTTTTACAGTTTGTGCAGATGAACTTAACGGTAATTGAAAAGTATTTTAAAGATTTAGTAGAGCTTTAGTTTTTCTGAATCAAAAACGAAAAAGCCCGAACACTTTCGCATTCGGGCTTTTAAAATTAGTG
>JBFEWA010000054.1:0-12878 GCA_041546605.1 Bermanella sp. | reverse complement strand
CATGGGCAGCGCTAATAGTTTTTGGTCAATGATTAATGAGCTGTGGTCGCAATTAAATTCCATGGGGCATTGGAACATGCTTTGAAATTGCAACATGGCGTTGTGGTCCGGTTGCGGGAATTCGAAATAGATTTTGCGTGGGTTGCCGTTGGGTTTGTCTGTTAGAAAGCGCGCAAAGTTAATCCAAGAGCCTAGTACGTTGGCAATCATGTGGGGGCGCACGCTTGGGTCTGGATAATGGCAATGCCAGCGCATTTCGATGGAACCATCGTCTTGGGAGTGCACTTCTGTGTGCCCCATGTCGCCCACTAAACGCTCATAGGTTGGGGTGATTTTAATGGCTTCTTTTAGGCTTTTGCAGTTCATGACCATGTAGCCCAGCACGCTGTAGGAGCCTGCTTGCACATAGCGCGAGCTTTTAAGGCCGAAGCAGGGGTCTTGCGTGGCTCGGGCTAGATAGGCCAATACGCGTTGGAATTCTTCGCCTGTGATGCGTTTAACGTCATTGTTGAGAACTTCTAAGCTCACTTGGTTTGCGTTAAGTACGTGGGCAGGGTCCAGCCCATAATCTGCGGCGGCTTTTAGATATTGCAATATGGCCGGTGATGAAGCATAACCTAGGTGATTCATGGCGAATAAAGTTCTCTTATGATTATTCTGACTTTATTTGTACGGACGTTGGCATTTTATGACAGTGTATCCAAATGAGCCAACGTTATGATGGCTGCCATGATAACGTCAGATAAAATACGCGTCTATTTCTTACAAAAATAAATCTTAGGAGTGGGTTATGCGCCGCTGGAATGGTTGGGGTGATGATGGTTTTGAAATGGCCACCCCAGAAAATGGTATTCGCTATTTAAATAGTAAAGTGGCTGCCGGTACAGTTTTGCCCGATGCAGACTTTCAAGCTGTGTGCGCACAGGTGCCAGCCACAAGATTGCCTGAGCATCCGTTGATTAGTACGTCGGCACAGGATCGCGTGCGTCATGCTCGTGGTCAGAGTTTGCCGGATTGGTTGGCCATGCGCAGTGGTGACTTTGGTGTGTTCCCTGATGGGGTGAGCTTTCCGCAAAGCACCGAGCAAGTGGAAGAGTTATTGCAGTTTGCTTATCTCAACGATATTGAGGTGATTCCTTACGGTGGTGGCACCAGTGTGGCGGGGCACATTAATCCGCTACAAAGTGATAAGTCGGTTTTAACCATCGACATGGGTCACATGAATACCTTGTTGGATTTGAATACCGACAGCCAAATTGCAACCTTTGGGGCTGGTGTGCCTGGGCCGCAAGTGGAGGCGCAATTGCGCGCTAGAGGCTATACCTTGGGGCATTTCCCGCAGTCTTGGGAGTTGTCTACGTTAGGTGGTTGGGTGGCCAGTCGTTCAAGTGGCCAGCAGTCTTTGCGTTACGGTCGTATCGAGCAAATGTTTGCCGGTGGTACCATGGTTACACCAAAAGGACGATGGGATATTCCTACCATTCCTGCATCATCAGCAGGGCCTGATGCGAGAGAAATGGTGTTAGGTAGTGAAGGCCGTTTAGGAATCATTACCGAAGTGAAAGTACGTGTCACTCCTCTAGCTCAACAAGAAACCTTTTATGCGGTGTTCTTGCCGAGCTTCGAAGCAGCTAAAAATGCTGTGCGACAGATTGTACAAAACAAAATTCCACTTTCTATGTTACGTGTGAGTAACGCGCTTGAAACAGAAACTCAGCTAAAATTAGCAGGACATGAAACCCTAATTGCTTGGCTGGAGCGTTATTTGTCATTGCGTGGCGTGGGTGAAGGGAAATGTTTATTAACCTTTGGTGTCACCGGTAATAAGCAGCAAAACAAAACTTCTCTTAAGCAGGCATTTAAAATCTTTAAACAGTTTGGGGGCGTTAAAGGCCCTGCCATGATGGGGGAAAAGTGGGCGGAGAACCGCTTCAAGTTCCCTTATCTGCGCGAAAACCTTTGGCTTGAAGGTTATGCGGTGGACACGTTTGAAACCGCAACGGATTGGCATCGCGTCACCGATTTAATGAACGCTATGGAAGACAGTGTACGCAAGGCGTTAAGTGATGAAGGTATTGTGCCTCATGTGTATACCCACTTATCGCACATGTACACCCAGGGTTGCAGTATTTACACAACCTACGTGTTTCCAAATGCAGACAGCTATGCTGAAACGTTAGAGCGTTGGAAAAAAATCAAACATGCCGCTAGCTCTACCGTCGCCAATGGTCATGCCACCATCAGTCACCAACATGGTGTGGGTAAAGATCACGCACCGTATATGGCCGCTGAAAAGGGCGAGCTGGGTATGTACAGCATTCAAACCTTGGTGGATGGATTCGACCCCAAACAATTACTCAATCCTGGAACGCTCTTAGAGCGCAACCAAAAGTAAATATTGGAATAGGAATATCATGGATACATGGCAGTCACCTGATCGACTACAAACGCTAGCAACCATTAAGCGCACACAGCAATGGGATATGTTAGTGATTGGCGGTGGTATTACGGGTGTGGGGATTGCAAGAGAGGCCGCACGACAAGGTTTGTCTGTTTTGCTATTAGAACAAAAAGATTTTGCTTGGGGGACGTCCAGTCGATCCTCAAAAATGGTCCATGGTGGTTTACGATATTTAGCATCCGGTAATTTGCGTTTAACCAGCCACTCGGTAAAAGAGCGTGAGCGTTTAATGAATGAAGCGCCGGGTCTGGTGGATTTGATGGCGTATAGCTGGCCCCATTACAAGGGGCAGTTTCCTGGGCCTAAAGTGTTTTCTATTTTATTAGCTTTGTATGATCGTTTTGCTGGGCAAAAGTATCGTCACTTTGTTGATAAACAAGAAGCCCTTTACGAGTTACCGGGATTAAGCGAAGACGGCCTATTAGGTGCTACCCGTTTTGCCGATGCGGTGACGGATGATTCCCGTTTGGTGATGCGTGTGTTGAACGAAGCTCATAACGATGGGGCCATCAGTTTGAATTACTGTCAAGTGGATGAGATGCAGTATCAAAATGATCGCGTCAGCGGTGTGGTGGCAACGGATCAAGTAACCGGCGAGCGTTATGAGATTGCTGCAAACGTGGTGGTCAGTGCAACCGGTGCTTGGGCAGATAAATTCCGTAAACAACTAGGACAAGAAGGGAAGATTCGTCCTTTGCGTGGCAGTCATTTGATGATTCCTGCTTGGCGTTTGCCTTGTGCGCAGTCGGTGACCCTTAAGCACCCAGTGGATGGGCGCAGCATGTTCATTTATCCATGGGAAGGGTTAACCGTTATTGGCACCACAGATTTAGACCACCCAGAAGTGGACAGCACTGAGCCGAGTATTCAGGCTGCCGAAGTGGATTACTTATTAACGGCGGCGAATCATTTGTTCCCGTCATCTAACTTAGAAAAATCCGACATCGTGGCCACCTTTGCCGGTGTGCGTCCTATTGTGTCGGGCGGTGCGTTAAATCCATCCTCCGAAAAACGCGATCACAGTATTTGGGATGATAAAGGCTTGATCACGGTTAGTGGTGGAAAATTAACCACCTTCCGTTTGATCGCGCTAGATGTTTTAAAGGCGGCCAGCGCTTACTTTAAACAGCTGAATTACAGGGATCTTGGGCAACGTATCTTTAATGATGCCAGAGCCACATCGCCACAGTTTTCATTGCTTGAGCCTCAATGGCAGCGTCGTTTGTTAGGGTTTTATGGTCAACAAATTGATGACGTGTGCGAGTGCGCAAAAGAAGAAGGTTGGGCCATTGTACCCGGCACCATGACCTATTGGGCGCAAGTGCGATTTGCCGCGCGCAGTGAGTTTGTGGTGAATCTTGATGATTTGCTGTTACGCCGTACCCGCATTGGTTTGTGCGTGGCACAAGGTGGCAGTGCATTTGAAGAAAAAATTAAACATATTTGCCAGCAAGAACTGCATTGGGATGACGCTCAATGGCAGCAGCAATGGCAAGCGTATATGGCCGTTTGGCAACGTTATTATTCCTTGCCAAAAAGTGCATAGTACACAATAAAAACAATAATGGATTTCAGGTTGATTCATGCAGTCGCAATACATTCTCACCATTGATAATGGCACGCAAAGCGTTCGCGCTTTGCTGTTTGATTTACAAGGTCAATTAATGGCGAAGGGTAAGGTGGAAATTGAACCTTATTTTTCTAAACAGCCCGGTTGGGCTGAGCAAGACCCTGAGTATTATTGGCAATGTGCTGGTGAAGCATGTAAAGCCCTTTGGGCTGAGACGGATATTCAACCTGAGCAGGTCATTGGCGTGGGATTAACCACGCAACGGGGCACCATGATCAACTTGGATCAAGAGGGTAAACCGTTAAGACCTGCCATTATTTGGTTGGATCAACGCCAAGCGGAAATTGAAAAGCCTATCTCTGGTCTGTGGGGCATTTTATTTAAGGTGCTGGGTTTGAATCCTGTGATTCACGGCTTTCAGCGTAAAGCACAGGCGGCGTGGATCGAACAAAACCAACCGGATATCTGGCAAAAAACCCATAAGTTTTTATTGTTAAGTGGCTATTTAACCTATCGCTTAACCGGCGAGTATAAAGACTCTGTTGGCTGTACCGTGGGGTATTTGCCGTTCGATTATAAACATCATAAATGGGCGGCAAAAAGCGATTGGAAATGGCAGGTGGCCAATGTGGCCGATGACATGCTGCCAGAATTAGTGAAACCCGGTGAACAGCTGGGGCATTTAACCCAAGAGGCCGCTGAGCATTTAGGCTTGCCAGTGGGTTTGCCCTTGATTGCGTGCGCATCGGATAAGGCCTGCGAAGTGATTGGCAGTGGGGCGCTAGACCCACACATTGCGTGTTTAAGTTATGGCACCACCGCCACGATTAATACCACCACCAAAAAGTATGTGGAGCCGGTGCAATTTATTCCACCGTATCCAGCTGCTATTCCCAATGCTTACAATACCGAGGTGATGATTTACCGCGGTTTTTGGATGGTAAGCTGGTTTAAGAAACAATTTGGTTTACGCGAACAACAAATTGCCGATGATCGTGGTGTGGCCCCAGAAGCATTGTTTGATGAATTGGTGAATTCGGTACCCGCCGGTTCCATGGGCTTAATGTTGCAACCGTATTGGTCACCGGGTACCCGTGTTCCCGGGCCGGAAGCTAAGGGTGCGGTGATTGGGTTTGGTGACGTGCACACCCGTGCGCACTTGTATCGCTCGATTTTAGAAGGTTTGGCTTACGGGTTGCGCGAAGGCAAAGAACGCATTGAAAAACGCAGTGGTACCAAGATTACGCGCTTGCGCATCAGTGGTGGTGGCAGCCAAAGTGATGCGGCCATGCAGTTAACCGCGAATATTTTTAATTTACCTGCGGAACGCCCGAGCACTTATGAAACCTCTGGTTTAGGTGCTGCGATTAATGTAGCGGTGGGATTAGGGCGCTACCCAGATTATGAGCAGGCCATTGATCAAATGACATCCGTTGGTGATGTGTTCGAACCGGATTTTCAAACCAGTCGATTATATGATCAGTTATATAAGAATGTTTATTTGAAAATGTATAAACGTTTGCAGCCTTTGTATCGACAAATTAAGGAAATCACGGGTTATCCTAAAGCGTAAAACTCAAAAGGCGATTATAAATCGCCTTTTTTGTTTCTTTTCTAAACAGCTTTCATCATTTCTTTTGTTGTCTTTTCACATTTTTGCCGATTGTTAAACACAATTTGGCGCATTTGGTGTATTCTTCGCCGCTTTTGAGGTTGGTCAAAATAAGCCAGTAGGTTTTTTGATCAAAAAATCAGCGAAGGACACACTGTTTGTGATTATTAAAAATAAAATAATGAAACCGATTCAAGCTGGACTTTTAGCATCAGGTCTTATGAGTGCGACAGCCTCTCATGCTGTCGAATTCTTTATGGATGTAGAGGGCAGTTTCACTTCTCAACTATCCATTGGTTCAAGCTGGCGTGTTAGTGATCAAGACGAGCGCCTGTTATCACCGGGTAATAACAACGATGGTAACGCCAACTTTGAAAAGGGCGAAGCGTTCTCACAAATTATTAAAGGCAGTCATGATTTACATTTGCGCAGCGGTGATCACGGTGTGTTTGTGCGCGGTAAATACTGGCACGACTTCGCCTTAGAAGACGTTAAGTACGATCATGGCCATTCTGCTAATGGCTTTACAGCAGAAGAAAAGTTAGATGACAAAGAGTTTAACGAGTTGTCGAAGTTCTCTGGCACCGCATTACTCGATGCTTACGTTTATGGCATGTATGAAATTGGTTATACCCCAATTGATGTGCGTTTGGGTCGTCAAGTGGTGAGCTGGGGTGAAAGTACCTTTATTTTAGGGGGCGTAAACTCCATTAACCCTGTGGATGTAAATGCGTTTCGTCGCCCTGGTGCTGAAATTAAAGAAGGTTTGCTGCCTGTTAATATGGCATACATGAACATCGGTTTAACCGAATTTTTGTCCATGGAAGCCTTTTATCAATTGGAATTCCAAGAAACGGTGATTCCTGGTTGCGGTACGTATTTCGCGTTTAACGATTATGCGCCAGAAGGTTGTAATCAAGTTATTTTAACCTCTGATGCTTTAGACGGTTTAAATGATGCGCAACGTGCGGCGGGTGGCTATGTGATTAATCGCGACGCAGACGGTAACCGTTTGGCCAAAGATGAAGGCCAGTTTGGTATTGCCTTTCGCTATATGAGTGAAGCGTTAGGGGATACAGAATTTGGTTTGTATGCCATGAATATTCACAGCCGTTTACCTGTGGTTAATGGTATTAAATCTGCCACTTGGACAGCAGCAGCGAGCCCATCGGCTGCGGATCAACTTACTGCCATCAATAACAACAAAGATGGTACTTTTTATTATGTGACTTACCCAGAAGACATTCAGCTAGCGGGTTTAAGTTTTTCTACCAACGTAGGTTCCATGGCGGTATCCGGTGAGATTAGTCACAAAAAAGATGTGCCATTACAAATTAATGCCACCATGTTGTTGGGTGCAGGTTTAACGGGCTTGTCTACGTCTGCGGAATTGATGGCGGATGTGGCGGCAACGGCAAACGGTAGTGACTTTGAAGGCTATCGTTTGTTTGATGTGAGCCAAGCGCAATTCACCATGTTGCAATTCTTCGATCGCTTCTTAGGTGCAAGCCGTTACACCTTAATTGCAGAAGCGGGTTATACCTTTATTCATGATTTTGATGAAAGTGAAGGGGCTATTAAATTCAGCCGTGCTGGTGTATTCGATGGTGAAGAAGCCGGTTATGTGACAGAGCGTTCGTGGGGTTACCGTGCCCGTTTAGTGGGTGAGTACAATAACGCGTTTGCCGGTGTGAACTTAAAACCGACGTTGGCGTTCTCCCATGATGTGGAAGGTTTTGCGCCCCAACCAGGTGGTGCATTCAAAGAAGGTGAACAGTCGGTTGGTTTTACCTTACAAGCGGATTACGCCTCTATGTATAGCGCCAGTGTTTCTTACACAGAATACATGGGCGGCGATTACAGTCTGACGTCGGATCGTGATTTTGTGTCTGTGAGTATGAGTGTTCAGTTCTAGTATTCGCTAGGACGTAAAATAAAAAAGGGCCGGTTGGCCCTTTTTTTATGGATGCTTATGCTGCTTGCATCACGTCGCTTTGCCTTTGAATTTGGTACAGCCAAATAAAAGAGACAACGCCTAGCCCTAATATCGTAAAGCTTAACCAAGCCGGGGCTGGCACAATCCATAGAGTGTTAGCCAGTAGCAAGGCGTATTTGATGAACTCAAGCATCAAGCTGTGTTTATGATTTTCTTGCATGCGCCCTAGGCTGTATAAACCTAGCGCCAAGGTTAATCCCACAGAAAAGTGCTGGTGTACGGTCAGTTCTTGTACATTGTGCATGAGTAGGAATACCCCCAGTGTCACCACAGCGAGTTGCACGATGGCATACCATTTGGCCGATAGGGTGAGGGGAGTATCATATTTTTCAACGGCGGCATTACTTTTAATCACAGGGTATTTGGCTTCTACGTCCGCTGGGCGATAACCGGTGCGGCGAAACCATAATGTTAATTTGTCTTTCCAGCTGTGAGTGCGCCAAGCGTCTTTGCACAGGGCAGTGATAAAGTGCAAATTCCCCCAGACTGGGTTCCAACTGGCCAGTTGCGTGCTGATGCCGAAAACCACTTTTTCATTATCCAGTTCTGGTTGAAAGGTGCCGAAGATGCGATCCCATAAAATAAATACGCCGCCATAGTTTTTATCTACGTAAATTTTGTTTTTAGCGTGATGCACGCGGTGATTGTTTGGGGTCACGAAAAGAAATTCATACCAGTTGGGCATTTTATCAATGGCTTGGGTGTGCACCCAAAATTGGTAAAGCAGATTTAAAGAACCCACTGCCACTAATACCACAGGTGGAAAGCCCATAAAGGCCAATGGAATGTAAAATACCCAGCCAATGACGTTTGGCACACTGGTTTGGCGCAACGCCGTGGTGAGATTGTATTCTTCGCTGGAGTGGTGAATCACATGGCTGGCCCAAGAGATATTCATGGTGTGGCCAATGCGATGCACCCAGTAATAACTTAAGTCATACAGCACAAACGCTGTTAACCATGTCCATACATTGCTTTGCCATTCAAAGAGGGCAAAGTCTTCATAAAAATACACATAAAAAGAAAATGGCACGGCCGCATAAAGAATCTGTGTAATACGGCTCAGGATGCCCATGGCAAGAGAGTTGATCGCGTCATTAAGGCGATACACGTTTTGTTGCTTGTACGTGGTCCAAGCCAGCTCAAGCATGATGAGCACAAAGAACACGGGTATGGCCATTAAAATATAATTCATCGTTTTTCTCGTTATTATTTTGATGAGTTTATCTTTGTTGATTGCCTAGGATCACACAATGACCCTAGGGGTCAGTTGGTGATCCTAGATGCCACTTATGGCTTATCGGGTCATAAAAATGCCTTGGGTAGGCTGCGTGCACTTAGGGTTATTAAGACGTAAAAGCTGCTAAGACACAGGTGGAATACACCAATGCGCAGGTCTTCATCTTGAATGATGGCGCCCCAAGCTAGGGTGCTCAGTAGTAGAGCGATAGCGGATACACCCATGTACAAGGCTTGCGGGATTTGGCGAACCTTGAAAACCAATAGCAGGCTTAAGAGGACAATATAGGCATCGCTAATGATGCCTATGGGTGTCAGGTAGTTAATTAAGCTAAAGACCAATGCAAGGCCAACCAGGGCGTAAGGCAGTGCCTTAGGGTTGAGTGACTGCCACAACAGCGCGATGAGAAAGCTGGCCATGGCGAAATGCTTGCCTGCAAAGCTCAAGCTTTGATGCCAGCTTAATGTGTCTGCTAGTTCGAGATAGCGCAACAGCCCCATAACGGCAGCACAAAAGGTGATGCCCAAAGCCACATATATTAACGGGTGACGTTGTTGCTGTACGCCATCTTTGGCAGCAAATAGCAGTGCGCTTAATAACAGTAGTTCTGACAGGCCGGCGATATGCATGACAATCTCTTATTTTTATTTTCTGTCAGCTTAATGGGGATTAGGCAAAGAATATAGGTTTAACTTGGCCGTATTTTATGCATTTAAGGTAAAGGTCTTGGCTGCTAAGAAACAAGAAAATACGGATTAATACGAGGGGATGATATGAAACAAGTATTAGTGAAATGCTTCAATTTGTTGGTCCACTTCTACTAAAGTGTCCTTGTATAGCTCGTTCATGGTTTCAACGTCTAAGCCAAAACTGGCGAGTTTTTCTTCGCTGATTTGATCGAGTTTGCCTTCTTGGAAGCATTTGGCGGTATGCAAAGCCAAACCTAATGAGCCGTGGTTGTTCATGAGGGCTTTAACCATGGAAGCAGGCAGTTTAAGGCTTTTAACGATCTCAAGAATGGGGCGGTCAATAAAGGCGTCTAATAAGGAAAACAAGCCTACTGTGTAATAGTCATAAATAGGGAACTCTCCAATTTTATCTCCCAGTTTTTGACACAGTATGGCGCGCTCAAGGCTGGTTTGGCATAAGGCGAGGGGTTTGTCTTCTAAGGTGCCTAGTGCAATTAATGTGACCCAGCTGCGAATATGATTGAAGCCCAATAAAGAAATGGCCTGTTGCAAGGAGGTGCATTTTTGGATACGTGCAAATGCCGCTGAATTCACTAATTTCAGTAGCTTGTAACTCATTTGTGGATCTTGGCTTAGGGTTTCAGTGAGTTGCTCGGCGCTAATTTCCGGATTTTGGATTTCTTTAAGTAACCTTAATACCACTAGCTTGTTATCCGGTATCACATGGCCTTCGATATTTTGAGGCTTACTTAAGAAGTAACCTTGGAATAACTTGAAGCCCAAGGCTTTGCAAAATTCATACATCTCATGGGTTTCTACCTTTTCTGCTAATAGTGTGATGCCACGAGGTATGAACACTTTGGCAAAGCGTTCTATTTGGGTTTTTGAAAGGGCCAAGACATCAATTTTTACTATGTCCACTAGATGCAAAAGCGGCGCGCTATTGTGATTTAAAATGAAATCATCCAATGCCAATTTGGCCCCCTGTGACTTGGCGTGATTAAGGGCCTTAATGAGATTGTCATCCACCTCTATATCTTCGAGGATCTCAATAACAAATTGCTTAGGGTCAAATGGAGGCAGCTCTAAAATAAGGTTTTTGGTGAAGTTGATGTAGGCAGGGTGTTGCCCGCAAATGCTTTCAAGGCCAGCTTCGCCAAAGGCGTTGAGAATCACCTGGCTAGTGGCTTTATCCCCACAGGTAAAGTCAGCCCCTTCACTGTGTGAGTGGCTTCTAAAGAGTAGCTCGTAGGCGGCAATTTCGAGTTCAGTGTTGTATATAGGCTGCCTAGCGAGCAAAACATGATTGTTTTGGCCCATGGATTACCTGAATGTAAGCTTTACCTTATAGAGCTTAGTAGAAAGTGGGCAAAGCTGTACCTTGGGCTACACTAAATATTAGAGTGTTTACAGGGTGTAACGTATATGTCTGGTGTGCTGTCGAATGTTGACTCGCGAACTAAGCTAGTAGGGCAAAATCGGCTGGAATTGCTGCTGTTTAATTTTGGCCGTGGGCAGTCTTATGCGATCAATGTATTTAAGATTCAAGAAGTATTACGCATGACCCACCTTACCAATATTCCGGACTCACACCCAGTGGTGAGAGGGGTGACCCATCTGCGTGGCCATACCTTGCCTGTGGTGGACTTGAGCCATGCCATTGGCATGCGCCCCATTGAGATCAATGAAGATACCACCATGATCGTCACCGAATACAACCGTACGGTTCAGGCCTTTTTGGTGGACGGTGTGGAACGTATTGTGAACATGAACTGGGAAGAAATCATGCCTCCGCCAAAGGGCACAGGGCGCTCCCACTACTTGACGGCCATCACCAAGGTAGACGGCAAAATTGTTGAAATTATTGATGTTGAGAAGGTGTTGGCTGAGATAGTGCCTTATCAGACTTCGGTGAATTCGGATATGGTGGATCTGGATGTCATGACCCGAGCGGCGGAGTCTGGCCTCAAGGTGTTGGCGGTGGATGATTCACCAATCGCTCGATCGCAAGTGAAAGAGACGTTAAACAGCATTGGTATTGAGGTGATTCAAGCCTGTGATGGTTTGGAAGGTCTGCATATCCTCAAGAAAATGGCGTCGGAAGGGCCCATTAATAGCCAATTATTAATGGTGATTACCGATGCTGAAATGCCATCTATGGATGGTTATATGCTCACCACAGAAATTCGCCAAGACGCAAATTTAAAAGACTTGTATGTGGTGCTGCATACCTCATTAAGTGGCAGCTTTAATGAAGCCATGGTGGAAAAAGTGGGCTGTAATGCGTTCCTTTCTAAGTTCCAGCCAGATGGCTTGGCACAAGCCGTGGAAGTTCGAGCGAAGCAGTTGTTTGGATAAACACATAAGAGATAAAAAATAGGGCCAATAGGCCCTATTTTTTTGCGTATAATTTGCGGCAAATAAGGAGAGTTGCCATGCGTGTGAGCCAGTTATTCCATTATCCTGTTAAATCGTTGAAAGGTCGTGCGTTGTCCGTGATGGATGTGGATGATTTTGGCCCGAAATGGGATCGCCGTTGGATGCTGGTGGATGAGACAGGCCGTTTTGTAACCCAAAGACAGTGTGCACGCATGGGGCAAATTGGCATTCAAGTGTTAGCCCATTCCATTGTTTTTGAGTTTCAACAAGAGACCATGGAATTATCCTTAATTGAGGCGCAAGGAGGCTTGTCACAAAAATCTGTGTCGGTTTGGGATGATCAAGTCTTGGGTCAACCAGTGGAACATGAAATCAATCATTGGTTGAGTGACAAGTTACAGCGTACAGTGCAATTGGTGTTTATGCCGGATGAAACCTTACGCCAAGTGGATTTAGACTTTGCCAAAGCAGGGGATAAGGTGAGCTTTGCTGATGGCTTCCCGTTTTTAATCATTAGCGAAGCCTCCATTGAATTCATTGCTCAACAAGTAGGGTTTGAATTATCGCCTTTGCGCTTTAGGCCAAATATTGTGGTTTCTGGCTGTGATGCCTTTGCTGAAGACAACTGGAAGCGTATTGCCATTGGTGACATGCAGCTGGATATTGTGAAGCCGTGTTCGCGATGCGTGATTCCCACTTTGGATTTAGTCACCAGTGAAAAACAGCCAGAAGTTATGAAGGCTTTATTAGCGTATCGCAAGCAAGGTAAGCATGTGATGATGGGGCAAAATGCCATCCACAGGGGTATTGGACAGCTTAGTGTGGGTAATGAGATTCGCGTAATAGCGTGATGTTTAAAACAGCTCCACCTCGTCGCCGCTTTGCTGGTCTTTGCCTTCGTCTTCTTGGTCGAAGTGGTGGCGGTAAATGT
>JBFEWA010000024.1:0-17156 GCA_041546605.1 Bermanella sp. | reverse complement strand
GGGCACCATTCATGCGTACCCTACCATGATGGAAACCAATAAGTATGTGGCAGGTGTTTGGAAGCGTAACCATGCACCTCAAGGTTTATTAAAAATAGTTGAAAAGCTTCACGCATGGCGACGCGGTTAGTCGCCAATTATATTTTTTAGATAAGGGTTAGAGTATGAAAACTGAATTTACCGAAACTGAACTGAATCTCGCCCTTAATTTTATGAATCAAATTCCGTTTAATCAGCACATAGGATTGCAAGTACACAAGTTTGATGCCGATGAAGCGGTATTTAAAATCAATATGCGCAAAGAGCTGGTGGGTAATTGGTTGCAAGGGATTTTGCACGGTGGCGTGATTGCCGCTGCTTTGGATGTGGCCGGTGGCACGGCTGCATTGGTGGGGGCGTATAAACAACGCCTAGATTTACCACAAGAAGAGCGCGCCAAAAGCCTCGCTAAATTAGGCACCATCGACATGCGTGTGGATTATTTAAGGCCCGGCAAGGGCAAAGAGTTTTTCGCCAGCGCCAGTATTTTGCGTATAGGCTCAAAAGTGGCGGTGACGCGTATGGAGTTTCGTAACGAAGAAGATGAGTTGCTGGCGGTAGGTACCGGCACTTATATGTGCGGTTAGTATTGAATAAAACGATGTTTGTAAAAAACGGCACCTAGGTGCCGTTTTTATTTTACCGCGTATGTTACTTCTCCCAATTACCCCAAGGATTAGTAGTGGTGGAGTTATCACTCTTGCTCGGTTTAGGTTTGGTCACGTCACCTTGGCTGCGTGGGGAGTAGTTGTTCTTAGAGCCGCCGCGTTTACCATAGCCCCCCTGTTTAAATTCCTCGGCCTTTTTCGCTTTTTGTTGGCGACGCTTTTCGGCATCTTCTAACGACAATTCTGCAGGTTCACCGATCTCATGATGGTCCGGCACAATGCGATCTCGTGGTGGGATCGGAAACTGAGTAGAAGAAGGTTTAGGCAGATTTTTATACTCGTACATATAAAAGGCTTCGACTTTTTCACGTGCCCAATCGGTTTTCTTTAAGAATTTTACGCTGGATTCAATGCTAGGGTTGGTTTTGAAACAGTTGATATTCAAGTATGCGAATAATATCTCGAAGCTGTAGTGGTCCACCATCTCGATTAATAGGTTTTTCAGGCTAACCCCGTGTAGAGGGTTGTTCTTGTAATTAACATCGTCAGACATGGCAGAATCCAGCAAAAGCAGTAAATGGCGCGATTATACCTAAAATATAGCAGCACACGTGTTTTTTACGAGAATGACACTGATTAACTTGGGTGTGCTACTCTCTGAGGCGATTAATGATATCTGGGGTTTGAGACATTTTATGAGTGACAAAACGGTTAAATTTGAATTTGAAAAAGAAACCAAAAATAGTGTGCGTTTCAAGGAAGTACCAGAAGAAGGTCAGCCACCGATTATAGGTTCGTTGTATGTGCAAAAATGGTACGTGGGCAGTGCCAAGCACCTTGAGGTGAGTATTACGAAAAAGGACTAGCCCTAATTGATTAAGTTGCATGAAATTAAGGCCGCATGAGCGGCCTTATTGATTATGGGGCAAGAATAAACCCCGCGTTATGCCGTATTGCCACCATCAATGGGAATGGCGGTACCGGTAATTTGCGCCGCCACATCCGATGCCAAGTATACACATAGCGCAGCCACTTCTTCTGGTTGGGTAATGCGTCCAGTAGGGCTGTCGGCATTATTTTCTTCCATGGCTTGTGCGTAATTCTTACCGCGCTGCTCAGATTCTATTTTTAACATTGGGGTGTCCACATCCCCAGGGCAAATGGCATTCACGCGGATGTTATCGCGGGCGTGATCCAGCGCCATGGCTTTCGTCATTAAGACTAATCCACCTTTACTGGCACAATAGGCGGCCGCTAATTGACCACCTTGTAGGCCCCAGTCGCTTGCAATATTAACGATGGAACCACCGGCTTGTTTCATGTGGGGGATAGCCGCGCGCGAAAGATAAAACGGTGCACTTAAATTCACCCCTATTGTGTTGTCCCATAATTCATCTGAGGTGTTTTCGGCTGTGTATCGATGAATTACACCGGCGCAGTTAATTAATGTATCGATGCGACCAAATTCAGCCAATGTAAAATCAATCAGGGCATTGCATGGGGCGCTTTGGGTGAGATCCCCAGCCCAGGTTACGGCATGGTCTAGATTTTTGGCCGTTTGCTTTAAACGGCTTTCATCGCGACCCGCCAATACAAGGTTATAACCTTGATTATGGAATGCCACTGCGGTGGCGGCGCCAATACCCGAACTGGCACCTGTGATAATGGCGACTTTAGACATGCTAGCCCCTGTTGTTATTGTTTATTAGCAATAACCTCATGGTAACGCATAAAAAACCGGAGTTTCAGGTGATTTTCTACATTCATAAGAAAAAGTGGATTCGTATTTTTATAATTGAATGTTTGCGTGAATCGACTTTTTATTTTGCTTGGCTCATTGTTTTATTTTATGGATTAAATAAAACAGCCATTGCTCGCGTTGAATGTATTGAAACCTAACCGTTTTTGGTTAGGGTGTCGGCGCAATTCAGATAACGCTAAGAAGGGTAAAATCAGTCTAGGAGTGGCAGCTAGGTTGAACCCAAATGCTGCCCTTGGCAAATCCAATTGCGTGGCCCAAGGTGGGGCCATGGCAAACGTGCCCATTTTCAATGCCAGAAATAGGCTGGCAATGATGCTCAAGCCTATTTCAATTTTTAATGCTAATACCAGCCGATAATGGGTGTGTCCATTAAGGGTTATGGCTGCTTAGGTAAGGGCAAGTCTGGCAGGTCTAAGCCTAGGCCTTGGCGTAACATGGCAATGGCTTTTTCGTTTTCGTTTTGCGCAAGATACAAGCGGCTTAGTTCACTGCGCACCTCGGCGCTGTTTTCTTGGGCCAGGCTGGCTTCAAAATAACTTTGGGCGTCATCAAACAGTTCATTCATTAACGCTATGCGACCCAGTGTCAGTAATAATACGCTGTCATTAGGACGCTGTTTTAATAAGTCTTTGGCGAACAGCAATTGGCGCTGTACATCTTTGCCTTGTACCCAGCCATAAAGGGCCAGCAAGTCATCATTAAAGTGATGTTGCAGTAGGTAGCGTAATTGAGCTTCTGCTTCGTGCTGCGCCCCTAATTGAATCAGGTGTTCAATAAAGGCGTGGGCCAAGGGTAAAAAGTCCATCTCTTTAATTGTGCGGGTAGGAATACTCTTCCACACTTGCAATAAGGCTTGAGGGTCTTTGCTGGCGGTATTGCGTGAGCGAATCATGTGCTCAATTAATTTACCGTAAGCCTCTACCTCTAACATTTGGAATTTTTTATTAGGCAATAATTTGTGTTTGTTTAAGCTGGGTAATAGCTCGATCACCGCTTGCCAGTCTTCCAATGCCATGTGGGCTTTGAGCAGCATCTTGTTAACGTATTGATGCTTAGGGAATTGTTTTTTCAAGCGCAAACAGGTGGCGAGGCATTGCTCGAACTGTTCTCGCTCTAATTGCAATTGTGCCTGTTGCAAGCCAACGGCTAATTCTGCGCCCTTGGTGCTTTTTACTGCTTCGGCCATGAGTTCATCACTGCGCTCATAATTATTGGCCAATTGGGCGGCGCGGGCTGCGGCTAAATAGTTAATGATCTTGCCTTTACCGTGGGCGCCGGCCATTAATAATTTTTCACTTTGTTTGAAGTTGCCTTCGGCTAATAAAATTAAGCCTTTTACGGTTTTTCCAACGGCGGTGTTGATGCCGCGTTTTTCTCGCCAGTTTTTAAATATATGGTGAGTGCCCATGAGGGTGATGACGAAATGCACCGCCCCATAAAATCCAATGACGGTAGCGGCTAATAAAATAATGAACACCCATAAGCTGGTTTCTATCACCCAGTTTTGAAAGCTCACCAAAACATAACCACTGCCTTGCAACATGTAGTGACCAACCACACTGCCGCCAAGCAATAATAAAACAATGAGGATTAAGCGTTTGCTCATTAAGCTTGCTCCTGTTTCGGCGTGTCGATTTCAGGTGCGTCTTTTAGGGCTGGTGCTTGCGGTTGTTCTTGCTCAGCTGGCTTTTGGTTGTCGTCTTGTTTTACCGGAGCGGCTTCTTTCGTTTGCGCGTCTTCTGCCGGCTTAATAGGGCTAGGGGCATAGGTGCGATCTTGAATGATCTGACGCAGCATGCGTAATGACGTGTTCACATCCGGCGTGGTTTGCTGAATGTCGATTTGGTTAAGCTCACGAATTTTTTCTAACAAGCTGTTGGCGTTACTGTGTCTGAGGTTGTCCCCAATCCAGGTTTCTGCGTTGCTTAAACTGCTGTGATAGATGGCGTTGTCAGCTTTGAGCAGAGCCCACTGTGCTTGTTCGAGCATGAGATTAATGTTGTGTTCGAGCAATTGGTATTGGCTGTTACTCAGTGGGGCGTTAAAGGCTTCGTCACGGTAACGCACACTCACAAGGGATAAAATCTGTTGCCATAAACTGGCGTCGGTTGTTTCAGTGGTTTGGGCTTGTGGCTGGGGTTCTTGAATAAAGGTGTCCGGTGGCAGGATGGCATCGTGAATCAACCCTTTAATGGCTTGCAGCGAGCTGTAAATACCGGCGCGGTCTAGCTCACTGTGTTGACCCAGCAGTAACATTTCTTTTGCGATTTGTTCGCGTACCAATGCAAAGCTTGGATCATCTAAACTGGCCAGCACTTGATTGGCAGCATCGAATAACCCTTGGGCGCCTTTGAATTCGTGTTGCAGGTAAACCCGTTGGTTGGCTAGGCGTAATAGGTATTCGGTTTCAGCCAGTTTCCAATCGTCTAAACGCGCCCCAGGAATTTGATTTAAGGTATGCTGCATAAAGGCCAGCTGACCTTGCATTTCGCTAAGCGACTTTTCACCTTGTTCCACCAAACTTTGTTGCTTGCCGTTTTCCATGGCCTGCTGATTTGCTTGCTGGGTGAGGGTAACCAGTTGTTGTTCAAGGGCGGCTTGTTTGAGTAATAGGCTTTCAATGCGATACACGGCAAACCCTAACGCGGCAACCACTAACACGCTTACAAGGATGACGAGGGTTTTATTATTATTTTTGCTGTCCGGTAATGCCTTGGTGTTGGCGGCTTGATCACTCACGAGATGAATCCTTTTGTAAAGCGATTATAAGGTGGCTTGAGCTCGTCCACCGTGACCTGTGCTATCTAGAGTGCGTTATCTTATTTAAACAGTCTAGTAACCCTTGGCCATTTATCTGTTCACACACATGGATGTGGGTGAAATTTAAATTCGGTGCCATATTGGCAATGCGCTGACTCGGGACGATGACGTGCAAGGTTTGCTTGATGGCATCGTCTAATTCATGGGCCAGCTGCTGTAACATTTCTCCACTGGTGAGCAGAGCATAGTGTATTTGCTGTTGGCTGAGTAGTGTCGAAAGCTCACCTGGGGCAAAGGTCATGGCTTGGCGTTGGTAGAGCTCACAATACTGCACCTGTGCGCCACGGGCGCTTAGGGTCTGAGCCAGATGCTCACGACCGCCTACGCCGCGTAATATTAGGACCTTTTTGTCTTGCAGGTTTTGCAAGCCTTCCAGCTCCAGTAAGCCCTCACTGTGATTGTGAGTGGGTACTTGCATTTCTATGCCTAACCCTTGAAATGCCTTGGCGCTGCTGGGGCCCACGGCATACCAGCTGATGCCCACGGGCATTTGTGGCCAGTATTGATCAATTAAGTCTACGGCAAGGGTGCTGGCGTTGCCGCTCACCGAAATCACCACGTCATAATGATCCAGATCCATGATGTGTTGCTTCATGGTATGAAAGGCTGCCCCATGGTTTTCGTTAAAGGGGGCAATGCGCAGCAGCGGTTGGTGTATACAGTGCCAGCCGGCCGCTTCTAGTTGAGCCATCATGTCCGCCCCTTGTCCTTGGGGGCGCGTAATGAGGATACTCTGAGACAAGGCTACTTCACCTCGTGGCCGTAAACCTGAGCCAGAATGTCACCGGCTCCTTTGGCCAGTAGATCTTCAGCCGCTTGAATGCCCAGTTGTTCTGCTTGATCCACATGACCGCGAATCTCGGTGCGAATCATGTGTTGACCATCGTCGCTGCCCACTAAGCCGCGCAGATAAATTTCTTCGCCATCTAGTGTGGCAAAACACGCGATCGGCACCTGACAGCCACCTTGCAAGCGACGGTTAAGGGCGCGCTCAGCTAACACGCGGTAAGCGCTTTGTTGGTGATGCAAAGGTGCCAGCAAGTCTTGAGTGGCTTTGTCGTCGGTACGACATTCGATGCCCACGGCACCTTGGCCACCGGCTGGCAGGCTGATGTCATCACTGATGAAATCGGCGATGCGTTCTTGTAATTCCAAGCGAATCAATCCGGCGCTGGCAAGAATAATGGCGTCGAATTCACCGGCGTCGAGTTTGCCTAAACGGGTTTGCACATTACCGCGCAGACTGCTGATTTTTAAGTCAGGGCGCGCCGCTAAGATTTGGCATTGGCGACGCAAGCTGGAGGTACCCACATGGGCACCTTGTGGTAAATCCATTAGGGTTTTGTAGTGATTAGACACAAACGCATCGGTGGGGTTTTCACGCTCACAAATCACGCTTAAGCCCAAGCCTTCAGGGAATTCCATGGGGACGTCTTTCATGCTGTGCACGGCGATGTCCGCACGCCCATCTAGCATGGCGGCTTCCAGCTCTTTTACGAACAAGCCTTTGCCACCAATTTTCGCCAATGGGGTATCAAGAATGATGTCACCTTGAGTGGTGAAGGTAACCAGTTCCACTTCTAACCCTGGGTGTTGGGCTTGTAGTTCGGCTTTTACGAACTCGGCCTGCCAAAGGGCCAGTTTGCTTTTACGGGTGGCGATACGCAGTGGCTTAGAATACGTGGCAGACATAAGGGCCCCAAATCAGATTGAAAATTGGCGCTATGATACGGCACATTGGCAGAAATTTCAGGGGCTTTTACTGATATTCATAGGGGTTTAGCGTTAAACTCTGGCGCTTGCGATGTTTCATGTGTTTTACCTAACGGATTTGAGGACTTGGTTATGATCACCACCCAGATTGAAAACCGCGTATTGTCGATTTGCTTTGATCGTGCGGATAAGAAAAATGCCATTACCAATGAGATGTATTTGGCCGCAGAAAAAGCCTTATTAGACAGTGCCGACAACAATGACGTACGCGTGGTGTTGTTCAGTGGCGCCGGTGGCGATTTCACCAGTGGTAATGACTTAGTGGATTTCATTAAAAATCCGCCCAGTGATGACATGCCGCCAGTACTGAAATTCTTATTGGCCTTAGCCCGTTATCCAAAACCTGTTGTGGCTGCGGTAAATGGCTTGGCTGTGGGTATTGGTACCACCATGTTGGCTCATTGTGATTATGTAGTGGCAGCGGAGAATGCGCGCTTTAAATTACCGTTTGTGGATTTAGGTGTGTGTCCTGAAGGTGGCTCGAGCTTGTTGTTCCCACAAGTGATGGGTCACAGTCTAGCGGCGGAATTATTAATGCTGGCGGATGTGTTCGGTAGTGCCAAAGCGAATCAAGCTGGTTTGTTGAATGAAGTAGTTGCTGCGGATGAGGTAATGCCTCTTGCGCAAAAAGTGGCGGCTAAACTGGCAGTGAAAGCCCCTAACGCCATTCGCACCACCAAGGCTATGCTGAAGAAGAGTTACCTTGCAGAACTAGAAGCCCGCGTGACCGAAGAAATCCACAGCTTCGCAGCATTGCTAGAAGGGCCTGAGGCCAAAGAAGCGTTAAGCGCATTTATGGAAAAACGTCAGCCGGATTTTTCTGCTTTTTAAATTCAGCTTCGACGCAGTCTAAGTGATTTAGTGTGGAAATATGATCACGCTAGATCACTTGTGCACAGTTTCTGTGGATAACTCCTTGGATAAGTTTGGGACACATGTCTACAGCAGGGATAGGCTGGGTTGGTGTCTTAAATTGATTAAAAACACACCATAAATCAATCACTTAAAAACACGGCAAAAAAAGTTACTCACAGATTCTGTGGATAAAAATAGGGATAAGTATGGGACACTTGTCTACAGCCCTTGAAGCCCGTGTTTATGGGGTAAATTGATTAAAAAACAACACCTTAGCCAAGGTTGATGACCGGGTGGCAGGGTTGAGTGTAAAAAGGTTATGCACAGTTTCTGTGGATAAAACATTGAATAACTTTGGGACACATGTCGCCACCCCTTGTCATGGGCCCTGTTCACTTAAATTGGTTGAAAACAATACATGTTGTACGGACTTATCATACTCATGGCTTTCCTGTTGTTAGGGGAGTTCATATCCGCCTTATTTGGCTGGCCTGTACCGGGTTCTGTGGTGGGCATGCTGCTGCTGTTTGTGAAATTGGTGATTCGTGGTGGCATCAGTGATGAGTTAAAACAATCCAGCCAAGGCCTGTTGCCGTATTTGCCATTGTTTATCGTGCCGGCCTCGGTAGGCATTGTGAATTATATGGATGTGATCGAGCAGGAAGGCTGGATGATCCTCACCGCCATGGTGGTGAGCTTAGTAGTGGGCATACCTGTGTGTGGTTGGTTGGTGCAAAAGACCATGAAGTTCAGCGGCCAAAAAGGGGATCAACCATGAACCTGAATTGGCAAGACGCATGGAGTGCCATTTGGTTAAGTCCTTATTTAGGTATGCTGCTGACTTTGATCAGTTTTCAAATTGGCTTGTGGCTGTTTCGTAAGAGCCGCCAAAAACCATTTTTGCATCCCGTTATGGTGAGTGTGGTGAGTTTATGTGCCGTGGTGTTGCTCACGGATTTAACCTTCGAGCGTTACATGGAAAGCGCTCACATCTTGAGCCAATTTTTAGGGCCTGTGATTGTGGCATTGGCCATTCCCCTGTATGAAAATTTAAAATCCTTACGCCAGTATTGGTTGCCGTTTTTATTAAGCAACGTGATCGGCGGTGCCATTACCATTTTGGTGGCCGTGGGAGTGCTGTACTTGTTAGGTGGCTCTGACATGAGCGTAAATTCCATGTGGACAAAATCCATCACCACCGCGTTTGCATTACAAATTGCGCCGCAAATTGGTGGTATGGCCTCCATTGCCGCTGCCATCATTATGTTTACCGGTATTTTTGGTGCGTTAATGGCCCCCAGCTTATTTCGTATCTTTAAAATTCATGCCGCACCGGCACAAGGCTGTGCGTTAGGGATTTGTGCTCATGCGGTGGGTACAGCGAAAGCGTTGGAGTTTGGCAGTGAACAAGGGGCGTTTGCAGCGTTAAGCATGAGTTTTATGGGCATTTTATGCGCGTTTACTCTGCCGTTTTTATTAAGCTAGATTCAGTTGAACGGATATTAAAAAACGCAGCCTAGGCCACTGCTGTCCCGCAGTTTGAAAATCAACTGTAATTCAACGTCTCCCCCGCGAAGGCGGGGGTCTAACCTCTTTATTTCTCAGTAAATATACCTAAATTTTGCGAAAAAATAGAAATGGATCCCCGATCAAAGCGCTTCGCGCGTCGGGGATGACGGTTTTCTAATTACAAATCAATCGAAATTGACTTATGGGATAGCAGTGAGTCTCGGCTGCGTTTTTTGCTTAGGTAAGATGCTTATTTATTAAATGCATCTAAGTAGCAAATACTGAAATTTCGTTGAAACACTTCACGAGTGATGTTTAGGTATTCATGGATCAAATAACGTACACCGTCATTGGTGGTATTATCTGCATAGGTGAATTCACGGTAGTCACTGCCCTCAGTTAATAGCTCAGCGTTATCTCCATAACTTGCTTCGTAAGTTTCATCGTCAGCAAATACACCGTCATTATCATAGTCAACTTTATAAGCGGTGGAAGTTATGCCGTTGGCATCAAAGCCACGTAGGTATTTTTTCGCATAATTAAATTGCTCATCACCCGAGGTGTCGTAATTATAATGGCACTGTGTCATACGACTTTGATCGTCGTAGCTGTAGTCAACTTCAGCGTAGGCGTCTAATACGTTGTTTACATATTCTGCCTTGGTCTTCTTAGTAATGTTGCCTGCGTCATTAAACGTCTCAACAAATACATCTTTGTAGGTTGAGCTACCCATAGGCGCATTTAAAGAAATGTAGTTTAAGGTCTTGGTAACTGTGTTGCCATCACGAGTGAATTCGCTGCGATCAATGCTTTGGGCAGTGTCACCAGAGAACGATTTTTCATAATCTTCTTGGGTTAGCTGACCTTGATCGTTGTATGTATAGACACGACGACTAGAAATGCTAATGCGATTGCCATTTTCATCCACATCTTCGTACTGATAACTGGTTTTTAAATTGTCAGCGTTGTAGCTGTATGTGGTTTTAGCAAAGAAATCGAAGGTGCCGTCACCCGTGCTGTCTTCTTTTTCGTTCGTTGAGATACGTAATACACGGTCATTCTCGTAGGTGTTTTCATAAACTGTACGACGGAAATCCGCATTACCTGCATTTTGGTCATAATCGTAGGTTTGAGTGAGGGTTTGGCCAAAATCATTGTAGGTGTAATCCCTGCGGTTGTAGCTTTCTAGGGTGCCATCACTATTGGTATCCGCTTCTGAGTAATCTTTTAATAGATTGCCCTTAGCATCATAGGCATAAGTCTTGGTAATGGTGGTGCTTGGAGTTGAGCTATTTACTGTGGTTAATTTAATAAGGCGCTGCTTATTATCATATTCATAGCTGCCAGTTTCAGAAGGGGATAGCTGAGGTGTGGTATGACCAGCAATGCGGTTAGCTTGAATGGTCACCTGTGCCATGTCATACAGGGTAGCCAGTGGCTCGCTCACATCCATGTTGATGGACACTTCATACTGCTCTTGGAAATTGTCCATGGCGTAAGAGTCGGCAAAATCAAACATATTGCTTTCAAGATTCAAACTGCTGGCGGTTTCATTGGCCAGTTTGTTGTGCCAGTTACCGCTTAATAAATCTAGACCGTTGGCTGTGTCGCCATCGTCATCCAATGCAATGAGTACACGCATAATATTGGATGCGGTGTATAACTCGTTGCTGGTTTGGGTGTCTTGACCGCCAATGGCCGCTTGTAAACTTTCTCTGCTGTACTCAGGTAGGCGTAATGCTTGACGTAAGCCGGCAGCGTCCTGCGGTAGATTCGGGAAGAAGTCGAACAAGTTCATGTTTTTGCTAGCAGTAGCCGAGGCCAGTTCCGCGCCACCTAAATAGAGCGTGATGGTTTCACCATCCACAAAATCAAATTCGTTGTTTTGGTTGATCACGCCGCTTTTGCTTGCGGTTTGATAGCCTAAGCCCGTGATACCTGAGATTTGGCCGGCATTTGAGTTGCCGCTTGAGTCTGAGCCGCTGCCGCCGCCACAAGCGGTGAGTGTGGCAATGGTCATAGTGCTAATAAGAAGATGTTTCATTGTAAATCCATGATGGTTGTTTTCTGAGCAAATTTTAGGGCGTGGCTGAATATCCACAATGGTGCAATTTAGGGTATTGCCAGAATAAAAAAGCATAAGTAACGCAGCCTAGGCTGCGTTACTTAGGATTATCTTCTGATGCAGTTGATTTCGGATAAGTGACAAAAAGACGGTTGGCTACTGGCAGTGCTAGGGAAGATATCTTTTAGAATCTGGGTCCCATTTTCTGTGCCATCAGAAATCCAAACCTCTGTGCCGTGAGTTTGATCTGTACCAATAAAGATAATGGTGTCATTCAAAACAGATAGGGATTCAATGTATGAATCGTTTGCATCAGACGTCAGCTTTACTAAAGAGACTAGGTCATTGCTATATTGATAAAGCCCATAACCGTTTTCATTCCTGCCACGAAAGTACAGGGTTCCATTTAGCTCAGTCAGGCTATCTACTAAGGTAAAATCACGGGTTACTTCTTTTGTGCCAGCTTGTGGTGAGTAGGACATTAGTATTTGGTTGTAGACGTAATACAAAACACCATCAATTACTTTCAAGGCTTGAATCGTGTTATTGCTGTTTTGTGCATCGATTAGATCAGTACCTTCTTCAGAGCCATCGCTGATCCATAAGCCTGTGTTGGCATATCCGCTTAGGTTGTTTGCAAGGATAATCATTTGATTGTCATCTAACGCAATGTGAAGAGTGGGGTTCCATAAGCCTTTTACTAAGAATTTATTGGTGCCGTCTGCGGTCCCATCGGTAATATAAAACTGCCCTTTAATATTAAAGTACCCGTGGTTTTTGAAGGAAAAGAAAGCATCGAATTCACTGCCGTAATAGCCTTCTGTCATATCTTTTAGTTGCCTAGTTCCTCCAGCAGTACCATCACTTACCCAAAGTTCGGTGCCGAAACTACGGCTATAAGCAGTGAAAATTAGCTTGTCATTAATCACGGTTAGATGTCTTGGATTGCCACTGAATGCTTGTTGTTCTGCGATATACCCCGGAGCGAGATCTTTAAATAATTCGGTGCCTGCTATGGTGCCGTCCGTTACCCAAAGTTCGGATCCAGAGTCAGATTGATAGCCTTTGAAGAAAGTTTTATCTTTGAATTTTGTAAAACCACTAGGTGATAGATTGCTATATGCGGCACTTAATAATTCAGTCCCTTCTGTCGTTCCGTCTGTGATGGCAAGTGCGTACCCATAGTCTTTTGTACTCGTACTCAATAACCATTTGTCATCAAGTAACATACTATAAGATAGGTTTTCACTACTGGTATTGTCATTGAAGTCTGCTATTGAATACGTGTTTTCTGCTGTGCCATCGGTTACAAATGTAACCCGTTCGTTTTCAGAGATGTCCGCCGTAAATGCAACGAACTGACGTAAGCTGGCAACCACTGCATTGGATTGAACCGCATCACCGGTTTGTGTGCCGGTAGCGGCCACTGGCGTCACTTCAAATACAATGGATTTACCCGCATCGGATTTTTCTATGGTGTAGCTTTGTGTCGTGCCTTTGACTTCGTTATCCACTAACCAACGAAATTCAGAGGTGCCTTCGGCGTCTTGCTCGTTATCGCTATAGTTGTAAATGCCTTCAAGAATGGTACCTGTGTAGAGTGTTTTATTGGTATCAAAACCAATACTTGCATTGGTTACTTGTGGGGCAGTGTTGCTGGCATCGTCAGAGCCGCCGCAGGCAGACAAAGACAATATAGTGGCGGTACAGAGTGCTACTTTTAATAGCTGCATAATTTTTCCTATGTATTTACGTCAGTGATGACGTTTACTTGCTGTCAATAGTGCAATTTAGGGTATTTTTATCGACCCATTTTTGATTTCATTCGTGCCCGCTTTGCATGCTAGTCATTAGCTTGTTTGCGCTTGTGGCAGGGAGGATCAATTGAGTTCGATTGGCCTAAGTGGATGTTGCGGGTATTTTGCAAGTTCGGCGGATATTTGCGTTCGGCTGCATACAGCCGAACTAGAAATCATACTTATTTCGTAGTTTTTTCTTGTGTGATTTGCGCAGAGCAAGGTACGTCTTAACAGTAAAAACCAGACCGTTTATTGGTAGGAGAAGATTGTGCAGTGGCTTTATATTTTCCTGAGCGTCAGTTGCTTATTGATGGCAGGAATGTTGTTGACCATTAACTGTCGCTCACGATTTTGGCTGGCGGGTTTCTTATTCTTTTTAGCCAGCTATCTAGGTTTGATTGTGCTAGATGCCCAGGATTTTTACATTTCACCAAAACTGTATTTTTTGTTGTTGAGTGTGATCTTTATACCGGGCCCGTTGTTGCTGGGGTACATCAGTCATATTTCTACCCATGCTCATGTGAGCGCGCGTGATTTTCTCCCTGTGGCTTTGCCTCTGCTAGTGATATGGATAAGCGGCGACATTTTTCCGCAAGTGCCTTGGTGGCAAACGGCTATTGCTGTGGATTACGAGCAAGCGGGTTACACAGCCTTATTCAATTTACTCAGTGCGTTTGCGGGCGTAATTATGCTGGTGTATGTGGCATCGTCGGCTATTTTATTGCGTAAATTGAAAAACAATTGGGCCAGTTATCAAAGCCAAACCTTGCCTAAAAGTTGGCATCAAATGGCGCAGGTATTATTTGCCACTATCTTGGTGACGATTTGTCAGGTGTGGAGTGCGTTTGGTCATCCTGCCGGAGATGCGGTTTCCATTGGGGATATTGCCTTTATTCTGTATGTGTTGTTCTTTCTCTATATTGCTGCATCCACTGCATGGGAGAACTTTAAAGCCCTGAATTTTTCCCCTTTGATTGCAGGGGAGCCTCTTGCCCATGAAGAGAGTGAAGCGCAAAAAGTTGATGCGGATATGAAGCTGGCCGCTGTTCAATTGCGTGAGGTTATTTTAGAGCAGGGCGTGTATTTGAGATCGGATTTGACTCTGAGCATGCTGGCCCAGACCCTTTCCAGCACCCCTAACAAATTATCCATGATCATCAACCAAGGATATGGGCAAACCTTCTATGAGTTCATTAATGATCTTCGCGTGCAGTTTGCCGCTAGGATGCTGTTGGATCACCCAGACTTCACCATTACTCAGGTGATGTATGACTCTGGTTTTACTGCAAAATCCACCTTCTATAGTCATTTTAAGAAGGCCCATAAGCTGACCCCATCAGGATATCGTGCACAGCATCACGCATCCTCATAATTGGCCCACTTGTTCCATCGCCGCCCTCGCTGGTCTGAGCATCTAAGCTATACTGAAATGACGCTCTGCCAAGGATGTGGCCATGAAATTACAGCTGGCGATACTGAATATCGCCATTCCTCTTATCGCTTTGATTGCTATTGGCTTTTTGCCAAATAGCAGTTTCTTGTTGCCTGATTATGTGGCTACCGCGTTAATCGGTTTTACCCTTGGTCGTGCGTTCTTGTTGGTGCAACAACAAACCGTTTTTAGTGTTTTGCCCATGCTGGTCTTATCTCTGCCTGAGTCCTTAGGATTGGGGTTAAACGTAGCGGCACCATTTGCTCTGTATTTCTTTCTTTTATATTTGTGGTTGGTGAATCTGCAATGGGGGCAGCGACCTTGGTTGCACCCGCTGCATCTGCTTAATTTTGTGGTCTTGGGTATCTTCATTGCGTTGGCTAAGGGGTGGTTTAAAGTCCCGGCCGGATGGGTGGAATATGCCTATTATCCCATTTTTTGGCCAAGCGTATTTTTTGCGGTGACTCCATTATTGTTCATGGGTTTTTGGGGGCGCATTGGCCGCTGGTCCAGTTATTGGCCGCTATTGATGATTGTGGCTGTTGGGGTGAAATGGGGAGATGATAATTATCTATTTCTCTGGGTGGCCTTGGCTTCTCTGTTTTCATTGGCGTTGGACAGTTACGTCATGTCATTCGTGGACGAGCTTACCGGCATCATGGGGCGCAGAGCACTAGAATTTAAATTAAAAACCCAGGGCAAACATTATTTTGTGGCCATGGTGGATGTGGATCATTTCAAGAACTTTAACGATACCTATGGTCATCAGGTGGGGGATGATGTGCTTAAGGTAATTGCCAAATTGATCAGTCAAACGCGCAGTGCAAAAGCCTATCGTTATGGTGGCGAAGAATTCTGTTTGGTCTTTAATAAACAAACACAGGAAGAAGTTCGACAAGCACTGGAAGCCACTCGGCAGAGAATTGCAGAGTATGCGTTGTACCCCAAAAGCTTGGTGCGCAAGAAGAGTAAGCGAGGACAAAAAACCAAGCAGAAAGCCTTGCATATCACCGCCAGTTTTGGCGTGGCGCAACAGCATTCCGGTCAGAACTATGAACAAGTGATTGAACGGGCGGATAAAGCTTTGTACAAAGCGAAACAGGCCGGTAGAAATTGCTGCATTTTTTCTAAATAAAGGTTTTAACGACGGTATCTTTGGAGTGATGTATGGCCAGTATTTTAGCCGTAGACGATAGCGAAGCCATTCGTACCATGATGAAAGTGGTATTAGAATCCGAAGGCCATACTGTGTTTGTCAAAGCAGACGGTCGCGAGGCATTGGACTTTGCCAAAACCCATACAGTGGATTTAGTGATAACTGATTTAAATATGCCTGTCATGGGTGGCATGAGCTTGGTGGGTAACTTGCGGCGTTTGGATGCCTATAAAACCAAACCCATTTTAGTGATCACCACAGAAACAGCGGACTATAAAAAGCAAAAAGCTAAAGGGGTGGGAGCAACCGGTTGGATCGCCAAGCCCGTGGATAAAGATCGCTTATTGTTAGCAGTAAGAAAAACCGTGGGCTGATTAACCCCCACAAAAAATCCTTTTTTGTTATCACCAATGTGGATGGGTACAAAAAAGGATTTCAAAAACAAATAATATTCAATTAGCTGTGTAATAGATCATCCAACACGTTTTCATCCTGCGTCAGATCCGTCTTTCCTTTGCTGTTTAATAAGTCCATTAACTCCTGGCGAGTGCGAATCATCTCGCGATAATTGTGCAAGATGGCAGGATTGCTCATACCCATGCGTTGTTGAGCATTACGCATGTGCCGCTCCAGTGTGTGTATCTCGTGTTGTAGTCGATATACCTTTGGATGAACGCTATAAGACATCATCATTACATCGTCTTTTTTGATGAATTCTGCTTAATCATAGTTAAGCTTTGTGAACTGCGTAACGAAAATTATGGACTGTTTTTTCATTAAAAGTTCAGTGAACGAACCCTTAGGCTATTAGGCGATCGCAATGCGCAGAATCGGTGCTCAAATGCAGATTTAACACTCGGATGGAAAAAAATACGGCCTTAAAATCAGGCGCCATTGCATGACGCCGTGATTGATGAAAGGGCAAGAAAACATATGACCTTATCAGAGGTTATATTGGCAGGTTTATTAGATCAAAACGGCATGACGTTATGAGAGTAATAAGGTGCGCCAATCAAAGTCCACGTCACCGATGGCAAAAAAGCCCGGCACAATCATAGAGGGTTTATCGCCGTAACGAATGGGCTCATATTGCAGGGACAGTAGATCCCCGCCCACTGAACGAATAATGGCATGGCCCGCGGCAATGTCCCACTCGCTCACATTGCCAAATCGTGGATACACCTCTCCTTGACCACTGGCTAAGTAAGCCAGCTTCAAGGCACTGCCCACGGATATTAATTCAACGGATGCCACTTTCTGTTCTAGCTTTTCGCATAGGCGTTGTAATTTTTCAGTGCCGTGGCGTTTGCTGCCAAGCACGCGAATGCGATCAAACTC
>JBFEWA010000227.1:0-5592 GCA_041546605.1 Bermanella sp. | reverse complement strand
TTTTTGTGCCTAATGATTTAGGTGCCGTTAGCGAAAACCCGTTTGATCCAGACAGACTCATGATCGTGCAAGTGAATATGCCTGCTTCCGATTTTAAGGCCCTTGCATGGGAGGGACGTTCGTTGGACGTGGGGCTCAGCCAATGTCCCTCCCATGACTTTGCATACACAGAATTCACCGCCAAAGTGAACATTGACGGTGACGTGTTAGACGACGTGATCATTCGTAAAAAAGGTTACCTAGGGTCACTTAGCCCAACCAAACCTTCCCTCAAACTGGACTTTGATGAAGCCGTAGAAGGACGTCGATTTAAAGGGCTTAAGCGCATGACCTTAAATAACAATCGACAAGACCCAACCCATGCGCGCCAGTGCCTTGCTTATTCTTTGTATGAAAAAGCAGGCATTCGTGTGCCGCGATGCTCATTGGCCCAAGTGTATGTGAATGGTAACAACCTAGGTGTTTATACCCATGTAGAAAGCATCAAAAAGCCATTTCTTGAACGGGTGTTTGACGATAAAAGCGGTAACTTATACGAAGCCCAAGTGTCCGACTTTGGTCAGCATTTGAATGATTCGTTCCAATTAAAAACCAATAAAACACTCAATGATCGCAGCGACTTACAAGCGGTGGCCGATGCCTTGGACATGGAAGACGATGCCGACTTTCTCACCACCATCGACAGCTTAATTGCGCTGGATGAATTCATCAGTTATTGGGCCATCGACACCCTCATAGGTAATTGGGATTCCGCCACGGGCAACGCCAATAATTATTATATTTATCACAACCCAGCTGATCAGAAATTTCATTTCATCCCTTGGGGGTTAGATGCCGCCTTCACCGGCAGCAACATTTTAAAACCCAAAAATGGTCCGCTTTATAACAGTCACCGATTGGCGAAACGTTTATTCGCCATTGAATCCAGTCGCTCTGAATATTACGCACGCATTCACACCTTAATAGACGACATTTGGCAGGTGAATCAATTAACCGCTTATATTGATGAAATCCAGACCCTAGCTAATTCACCCCAAACCGAAGTGGAGCAATTAAAAACCTTCATCACGGGTGACACATTACAAAATAAGGCCAGTCACAAAGACAACATTTTGGCTGCCATGGACATTAACGGCAGCGATCAAATTGATTACTCCCTGAATGATGCAGCACCTAACTGTGACCCCATTACAACCACCAACCTCACGGCCACATTTGAAAGCATCGATGAAAGCGACAAAGGCACATTTACGTTTCAAAACGTACAAGGCACCAATATTACCGCGAACATTACCTGGGTCAGTCTTGGTGAAGAAGACATAGACAGCATTGTTGTCACCACCGACACCAGTACCCTACCAGGTACGACGGCTTTAACATTGATCGGTGTTGATCAAGCCAGTGTATTTCGTGGTGACGATCCATTAGAAGCCTATGTATTACAAGTCACAGTTGAATCACCCAGCTACACACAACAATCCGTCAATTTACATGGCTTTGCTAATAGCTTGATGCTGTTCAAAGTCTTAGAAGATAAGAAACTTGAACTACTGGCAACGGGTCGCAGCGGCACCATCCATTTTACCTCAGCCGGCTCAGGTAACAGTGGCAGTCCAATTAAAGGCTCCGTATCCGCCATCATGGGGCACTTCTTACCATGATGACGCAAGCACAAACCAAAACGGACACGTTTATCACACCGCCTGGTTATGCCGATGCTCTAACAGGCGCGCTCGCTCAATTCAAAACCCATAGCTTTTCTGAGCAAGATCGCGCCAGTTTACTGGATCGAGTGGATGATAAGTTCGTTATCAAGCAAGATGATTTAGCGGATTTATTCACCCAAATTAGAAATGAATACACTTTGTTAGAACATGATGGGATTAGGCGCTTTCAATATGAAACGGATTATTTTGATACTGACGATTTCAAATTCTTTCATATGCATCACGCAGGCAAATCCAATCGACTCAAGCTGCGTATACGTAAATATCTTGATAGCAAACAAGCCTTTTTTGAAATTAAGAGAAAAAATAACAAAGGTCTCACAACGAAAACGCGCAAACAAAGTGCTTCTACATCTTCAAGTGCTATCTTTGATGAAACATTCTTAAAAAACGCATCAATCGAGCTCAGCTGTCGTTTAAGCAACAAGCTCATAGTGCGCTATCAGCGCATCACCTTAATGCACAAATACGCCAATCAACGGCTCACCATAGATACTCATCTGCAATTTATCGATCCTAATAGCGATCAATCATGTGAGATAAACGACGCTGCGATTATTGAGATCAAACGCCAACGTGGCGATCACTTGCTCAAGCTTTCAAGCATTCACCAATATCTTAAAAAAACAGGATATCGCCCCACAACCTTCAGCAAATATTGCATGGGGTGCTTGCTGTGCCAAATAACGGGCATCAAGCACAACCTATTCAAAGCGAATTTAGTTGCGCTCGGAAACGCATTTACTCTAACAATGATAGGAGATCCAAGATGATACAATTTCACGTGGACTTTATTTATGGCCTCATGATTAATTTTGGCGCCATCCTGATTTTAGCGGTGCTTTGTTACTATCAATTTAGCCAAAATCGCGCCCACACCAGCGCCTTTATTCTATTTGGCATGGGGGTCTTTATTATCACAGCCCTGCTGCATAAAACCGATATCTCCATGGGATTTGCATTTGGCCTGTTTGCGGTTTTCTCTATGCTGCGCTATCGCACCGAATCCATCTCGGTGAAAGAAATGACCTACCTATTTTTGGTCATCGCTATTTCATTGTTAAACGCCGTGTCCGGTCTCTCGCCATTAGAACTCATTATTATAGACAGCATCATCATCGCATTGGCCTTCCTACTGGAAACCAACACCATCATGGAGAAACTCACAGAACGCATCATCGAATACGAAAAAATTGAAAATATACGCCCCGAAAATTTACAGCGATTAAAAGATGATATTCAGGCACGCACCGGATGGCAGGTGAAACGCCTTGATATCTTGTATGTGGATTTTTTGAAAGACTCCGCCAAAATCAAGGTGAAATTCAAACCCAATCTACATGGTTGTGAAGAAAACACGCCCGAGTCTTGTGAAACTAGCCGCTCTTATGAATAAACATCTCGTCTTACTCACATTATGCGCTATCACCCCTCTGGGTTTTGCTGATGATTTCAAATGGTCAACCCGCATCATGATCGACGCGGATCAAGCTGGCGCGTTCTACCAAAAAGATGCCGATGACACCACTCAGCCGAAAACATCGGCGGAACTTGCCTCCCTAAAATCATCGTTCAAATATGCCATTAATGAATCCATAGACAGCAAATTACAAATCGATGTGAGTAAAACCGCCAATGACGATTACGAGACTCAGATAGAATTCAAAGACGTATATTTAAGGTGGCGTGCGAGTGATTTCTTAGCAACCCAAATAGGACAATTCAAAGAACCCCTTGGGCACGATACCCTACTGGGCTCAGGCGATCGCATGACGAAAGAAGCGTCTATGGTTTCTTCGGCGTTCACACCGGGGCGCAACCTGGGTGCCAGCGTACAGCTATCCAATAACCAAAACACGCTCAACTTGGCTGTCTTTGAAATTCAAAATGACGACATCGACCATGGCTACGCGTTTACCGCTCGAGCAACTGCCAACATGACGTTTTTTGAGCACATGCATTCACCCATACATGTGGGAGCGGGTTATTCTTATCGATCCATACCTAACACCCTGTTTCAAATCAAAGAGCGTGGTGAAGTGAATACGGCCGATAACATCATCCGCAGTCCAAGATTTTATGCAGACTCACAACATATTGCGAATCTCGAATTGGGCGCGAGCGTAAATAATTTCTGGTTTATGAGCGAATTCTTCAGCAGCCAAGCGAACCAAGCGGATGGTCAACAGTGGCATTTTTCAGGATTTTATCTACAACTGTCTGCGTCCCTGTTTCGCAGCATTGGCCAATTCGAAAATGGATTATTTAAACCCGCTAAACATGGCAGCAATGACATTCAATGGGTAGTGCGCTATTCCGGCATATCTCTGCGAGATAACGACATAGGCAGTGAGGCTTCCAGTACCTTAATCGGTTTAAATTATTATTTTAAAAAACAATCTAGCCTCATGCTCAATGCCACCTTCCCCAGTATTGCTGGCAATGTGGTCAACACCAATCAATCTGGACAAGCCCTTTCGATTCGTTTGAAACATACTTTTTGAATAAACGAAATATGCCCATTCTCGAAAAAAAAGAGGACAGAGTGTTCTAATAAGTGCGCTTGCTTTCGATACGGCAAGTCTTTAGAGTCCGCGCTTTTTTTTGGCGACAGCTCCATGAATGCACCAGCAGATTTAGTTTTTCAAAGTTATGGCCGCGCTTGTAATCAAGCGGATTTCTTCGAACATTTTTACGCCACCTTCATGGGGAAATCTGAAGACATCCGCGCCATGTTCAAAAACACCAAGATGGAAACCCAGCGCGGACTATTACGCGGTGGCATCATGTGGCTAATCATGCACGCGCGCGGCATGCCAGACACAAAAATACGCGCCCTTGGTGAAAGCCACAGCAAAAAGAATATGGATATCCACCCAATGCATTATGGTTTATGGCTGGATGCGTTAATTGAAACACTAGAAAAATTTGATCCAGAGTTTACTTCTGAACTTGGATCTATTTGGCGGGAGGTGTTATTGCCGGGGATTCAGATGATACAGAATATGTATCATGATTAAAAAATAAGGGGCTTACGGCCCCTTATTTGAATATATTCTCTACTAATACAACAGTAAGCTAAAAGGATAGAATAGAATTGAAACACCAACTTGGCATGCTAATAAACCATGATTGATGATGCTTCGATCATGAAATATAGATCCAAGCATAGTTCAAAAAATCAAAATCCGTTTTCTTAAAATTACTGCTTTACTAATTTCAGCCATTTATACTTTTAGAAACACCAAAATAGTAATCCCAATATCCTCTAAAAATTCAGGTTCTATCACTAAAGCAGTTAAAACCAAAATTTTTAACAAGGCATCTAATTAGACGCCTTTTTCTCCAAAATGAGCTATAAAAAATAGTCCGACGATCGCAATCATAAGATTTAATATCAAAATTGTTATTGGGTACGCATCAATTTTTCTTACACCCAAACTACATAAAACACAGACAAATCCTGATATTAGGGCGATATTAAAATGTCCTTCCATTAAGGAGCTCAGAAAAGCCACCAAATAGAATGCATCAATGACTAATATAATAGCTTTAGAAAACCAATTCGTAATCCTACTTCTTGCAATCAAAACGATCACCATAAACACCAATTATTCATAGGTCGATGATAATAACTTGAATAATTGCGCGCAAGAGTACAAAAGCCGCTAACAAAGTTAGATATGGCAGAAATAGCTGAGCTACTCCAAAACTAAATGCCAATAACCCTAGTTGCTGCATAATCAGTAAACTAATAAGACAGTCATGCTAAGAAATTCTCACTAGACTTTCATTACCTAATCCCAACACAAAAAATCCATATCAGTTTCCCGATATGGATTTTTCAAATATACATTTAATCACG
>JBFEWA010000311.1:0-4017 GCA_041546605.1 Bermanella sp. | reverse complement strand
CCCAAGGGCTTAATCAAATTCAGTGACGAGCAAGTCCGTCCAAACACACAAGGCTTTCAATTAAGTGACTGGTCTTTTTCTGCTCGTCCACGTTTATGGGGTTACTTCTGTGCGTTTATGGTGACTGTTTTATTGTTTGCCCTGCAAGTGGCATTGAAAGAGCCCTACGCTGTGCATGTGAGTCGGGATCGCGGACAGCTCTACTTTTATGACGAGTTAAACGTAAGTAACGCATTCACTTTAAGCGTGCAAAACAAGACCCAGCATCATGGGGAGCTATCCATCTCATTAGATGACCCAAATCTGTACATTGCACACTCCCCCAATGTGTCGCTAATAGCCGGACAAAAAGCCAGTTGGGCGCTGACGGTTTCTTGCACCACTGATTGTGCCATTACGGGTAAGTATCCCTTTACCATGACAGTGAAAGCGGCGGATTTTGAGACTCACATGGACGCGATCTTCTTCGCCCCAAGGAAATAGCGGCCTAGCCAAAACGCACCCTTAGTTCAGCAAATGACGGGGATTTCGCCCCTTTTATGCCTCCCCCTATCTAGATGATAGGGGTTCTCATTCCCCTGCTGGCTTTACCTTGTGATGCCTTAAGCACCAATTTCAAGCACTTATCAGACCCTTGGAGTGGTTTCCGATCAAAAAACACCCTGTATAAGTTTGGTGAATAACGGATATAAGCTAGATTAGTCACATTTATGGCTGAATCGGTCTAGGCTTATCTTAATTTATAGGGACTTCTAACCTATAATTCACGGGCTAAATTTAGGTGATCTGTACTGTTGAGGCGGGCGCCTCCTGATGACAACGTCACAGGTTAATCGCAGCAGGAAGGCACGGTGTTGTAACTGTGCCACGTGGTAAAAACACCCTGTTCGGTTAATTAATTACCCATCAAATATTGGCAAAACCCAATGTTTGATAACACTGCGCACCTAGGCGCGCAGATAAAGCAGCTTTATAAAAGCGGTTTTAGATAGTCAAAACTATAACTTTGAGTGAGAGATTCGTATGAGCTTGTATTCAGAATACCTACAAGAAATCGAGGTTCGTAAAAACGACCTTGGTTTACACCCAAAACCAATCGATAGCGCTGAGCTATTGTCTGAGATCATTGCTCAGATCAAAGACACTGGTAACGAGCACCGTGAAGACTCTCTAAACTTCTTCATCTACAACACTCTACCAGGTACCACTCCTGCAGCGGGCGTTAAAGCTGAATTCTTAAAAGCCATCGTTTTAGGCCAAGAGAAAGTTGAAGAAATCTCTCCTGAGTTTGCTCTAGAGCAGCTTTCTCACATGAAAGGCGGTCCATCTGTTAAGGTTCTTTTAGACATCGCTCTTTCTGACGACGCACAAGCGAAAGCCGCTGGCGAAGTACTTAAGTCACAAGTATTCCTATACGACGCTGACACCACTCGTCTTGCTGATGCTTACAAAGCTGGCAACGCCATCGCTAAAGACATCCTAGAAAGCTACGCCAAAGCAGAATTCTTCACCAAGCTTGACGACATTCCAGAAAAAATCGACGTAGTTACTTACATCGCAGCAGAAGGCGACATCTCTACTGACCTTCTATCGCCTGGTAACCAGTCTCACTCTCGTGCTGACCGTGAACTACACGGCCTATGCATGATCAGCCCAGAAGCTCAAAAAGAAATCGTTGAGCTAGGTAAGAAGCACCCTAACGCTAAAGTGATGCTAATCGCTGAAAAAGGCACCATGGGCGTAGGTTCTTCACGTATGTCTGGTGTGAACAACGTAGCACTATGGGCCGGTGAAAAGACTTCTCCATACATCCCATTCGTAAACAACCGTCCAGTGGTTGCAGGTACTAACGGTATCGCGCCTATCTTCCTAACCACAGTAGGTGTAACCGGCGGTATCGGTCTTGACCTTAAAAACTGGGTACAGAAAAAAGACGCTAACGGCGAAATCGTACGCGATGCAAACGGCGACCCAGTACTAGAAGAAGCTTACTCTGTAGCTACTGGTACCGTGCTAACCATCGACACTAAAGCTAAGAAGCTTTACAACGGTGACAAAGAGCTAGTAGACGTGTCTTCTGCTTTCACTCCACAAAAAGTGGAATTCATGAAAGCGGGCGGTTCTTACGCAGTAACTTTCGGTAAGAAAATCCAAACCTTCGCTGCTGAAACCCTAGGCATTGATGCACCAGACGTATACGCACCTTCTAAAGAAATCTCTATCGAAGGCCAAGGTCTGACTGCTGTTGAAAAAATCTTCAACCGTAACGCAGTAGGCGTTAAGTCTAAGACGCCTCTACACACAGGTTCTGACGTTCGCGTTAAAGTGAACATCGTAGGTTCTCAAGACACCACTGGCCCTATGACTTGCCAAGAACTTGAGTCTATGGCGGCTTCTACCATCTCTCCAAGCGTTGACGGTGCCTTCCAATCAGGTTGTCACACTGCTTCTGTATGGGACAACAAAGCTAAAGCCAACACGCCTAAACTAATGGCATTCATGAACGCATTCGGCGTAATCACTGCACGTGACCCGAAAGGCGTTTACCACTCAATGACTGACGTAATCCACAAAGTACTAAACGACATCACTGTGGACGACCGTGCAATCATCATCGGTGGTGACTCTCACACCCGTATGTCTAAAGGTGTGGCCTTCGGTGCTGACTCTGGTACTGTTGCTATCGCACTGGCTACTGGTGAGTGTGCCATGCCAATCCCTGAGTCTGTAAAAGTAACCTTTAAAGGTTCTATGAAGCCTCACATGGACTTCCGTGACATCGTACACGCCACTCAAGCGCAAATGCTTAAGCAATTCAACGGCGAAAACGTGTTCCAAGGTCGTGTAATCGAAGTACAAATCGGTACTCTTTTAGCTGACCAAGCGTTCACCTTCACTGACTGGACTGCAGAGATGAAAGCGAAAGCGTCTATCTGTATCTCTACTGACGACACCCTAATCCAGTCTCTAGAATTGGCTAAGTCTCGTATCCAAATCATGATCAACAAAGGTATGGATAACGAAGCGAAAATGCTACAAGGCCTAATCGAACTAGCTGACAAGCGTATTGCTGGTATCAAGTCTGGTGAAGAGCCAGCCCTTGCTCCAGATGACAACGCTAAGTACTACGCTGAAGTAGTTGTAGACCTAGACGTGATCGACGAGCCAATGATCGCTGACCCAGATGTCAACAACGAAGACATCTCTAAGCGTTACACTCACGATGTGATCCGTCCTACTTCTTACTACAACGGCCGTAAAGTTGACCTAGGTTTCGTTGGTTCTTGTATGGTGCATAAAGGCGACATGCAAATCATCGCGGCTATGCTACGCAACCTTGAGAAGAAAGGTCCAATCGTATTCAACGCACCTCTAGTAGTTGCGCCACCAACGTACAACATCGTTGACGAACTAAAAGCCGAAGGCGATTGGGACATCCTATCTAAGTACGCTGGCTTCATTTTTGATGACTCTCATCCAAAAGAAGCGGCTCGTACTAAGTACGAAAACCAACTATACCTAGAGCGCCCTGGATGTAACCTATGTATGGGTAACCAAGAAAAAGCAGAACCAGGTGACACGGTTCTTGCCACTTCTACCCGTCTATTCCAAGGCCGTGTAGTAGAAGACAGCGCCGAGAAGAAAGGTGAATCACTACTAGGTTCAACACCTATGGTAGTTCTATCTTGTATCCTAGGTCGCTTCCCAACTCTAGAAGAGTACAAAGAAGCGGTTGAAGGTATTCACCTAACGTCTTTCGCGCCACCGTCTGAAGACCTAGCGCGTCCAGCGATTCCTTTGAAAGCAGTTTAATACAGGACGTATTTATGCCGCGTAGGACATGGATGTCCGAGAGCGGCGCAAGCTTTTGAAGTCGGACGTCGGGAGACTGGCGTCTGACGCTAAAAGGAACGTTCGCCCTGAGCAGTGACGAAGTCACGTTAGTCGAAGGGTAAGCGGAATCAAAAAAGCCCAAACAATGAAAGTTGTTTGGGCTTTTTGGTTTAAATAAGAGAT
>JBFEWA010000235.1:0-5382 GCA_041546605.1 Bermanella sp. | reverse complement strand
GCATATCACCCAGTTGCCCACACTGGTTAATGGCCGACGCCATGGCAGTGCCGTGCTTGTAATCCGATTGGGCAGCGTCAGGAATAAATGATGCTTGGGTTATTTGGGTTACAGCAAAACAACCATGGTCGATTTGAATGGCGCTGTCCATCATGCCAACTCGCATGGCATTGGCCGTTAATGGCTGAGTTGAAATCAAGCTATTGGCTTGAACTAACGAAATGCCTTGCGCCTTTTGCTCATGATTTGTCTGAACATCAGCTCTGATTTCTTGCGCATCCAAGGTGTAAAGGTGGTTGGCTTGGGCTGGCTGTTGAGCCGGCTCTTCGGCAAAGGTCACTAACAACTGGCCCAACTCATCAAGAGCCTCTATAGAGATGATTTTCGCCCCCTGCTCCCTGGCTTCTTGTAGGGCGTCTTCATCCATTAAGGCAATGAATTCGTCTTCCATGGCAAAGACTTCTATATCCATGAGTGCTTGCTCAATGTCCGCCAGTTGGCTGTGATCATTAAAAAGATCATCGTATTGACCAGGCAAGGACCTCAACTGCTCTTCCATCAAGGTTTGTAATTGCGCTTCGAGATTATCCCCCACTATCTGACCGCTTTTGATCATTTCTTCAAGGCGATCTTCAAGGGCATCTTCCATTTCTTCTGTGATGGTGCCGTCTTCCACCATGGCTTCGAGACGTTCTTCTAGCTCATCTTCTAATTCGTCTTCTAGTGCATCCTCAAGCTCTTCTTCGACTTTGAGTTCATCTTCGATCTCATCAGCCAGCTCCTCTTCTCGCTCGGTTTCCAGCAGCTGAGAGTCCAATAAATCACCACTGGCGTAAGCCACAGGTACGACCCAGATAGACGCCAGCAATAAGAGCCCCATAAGCGTCGAGTAGCCCATGACTTCACGGTATTTGTGCAGGAATATTGGTGGCTTCATTTGCCTCTCGTATCTCAAAGCGCTTTACTTACACTATATAACAAAAATTCTTCGATTTTATTCCATTGCCGCCACTTATTTAGGGAATAAAATCCGATTAGGCCCGTTATCCAATATATGAACCAAGCACATAACGAATTTCGACAAGCACTGCTCGATGTATTGCCACGGCTACGCAAGTATTGCTACGCCCTGACCAACGATCTGCACAACAGCGAAGACTTGCTACAAACCGCAGTACAAAGAGCACTGGAGAAATGGCAGCAATACCAGCCCGATACCCACTTTGACCGCTGGATGTATCGACTCTGCCGCAACCTTTGGATAGACACCATGCGTAAAGACAAACCCAGCGAAGAGCTAGACCCAGAAAACGAAAGCAATCACATTGAGCTAGAAGACACAATGGTGACAGAAAACCTGGTAGCTCGCGTCAAAGAGAAAATGGGAGAGTTAAGTGAAGGCCTGCGCATCGTCCTTTATTTAGTGGCCGTAGAAGGTCGTAGCTATCAAGAGACCGCAGAGTTTTTGGACATCCCCAAAGGTACGGTAATGAGCCGATTAGCGCGAGCCCGTCAGCAATTAAGTGAGCACACTTTCGGGCAAGGCACCCCATAGGAGAGACACATGACACACATAGACGACACCTTGCTATCCGCGTACATAGATAATGAACTCGATGCAGACGCGGCTCAGACTGTTAGCCACGCCATCGAAAACAATGCAGATGTACGTGAGCGTTATCAAAAGCTAAAGGCCACTAATCAAGCGGTAAAAAATGTGTTTGCCGAAGTGGATGCACTAGCTGAACGAGACGATTTAGCTCAACTCATTCAAAGTGCTGATTTAAGTACAGCGGCTGAATCAAACAAGCCAGAAAATAATGTGATTAATTTGTTTGATCAGGCCAAACAAAACAAACACACGCAAGGCCATCAAAAGCTGTGGGCTGTGGCTGCCAGTGTTCTATTGTGTACCTTATTGATTTATCAGCTTGTGCCTTCTCAATCGGGCATTCCATATCAGCACTTAACTGAACAACTTAACACAAAATTAAGCGGCACCATCGCCAGCTATAAAGCTGGTCGCAGTGAGCTCGTACAAAGTTGGAGAAATGCATCCGGTCAAGTATGTCGTGACATCATTTGGCACGCGCCTGAACAATCTCAACCCATGACCGCATGCTTAGAGAATGGACAGTGGCAATGGCAAAGCATTCAAATAAGCCAAGGTTACCAAACCGCGTCCGATGAATCCGCCATGCAAAATGCGTTAAGTAAAGATGAAGAGTTGTTGTTATTACAAAGCATCAGCCCATAGTGATCCAACCAATAGACCAGGTGTTAGCAACAGCGACCCATGGCTGATCCCTGAATCAAGGCTATACTGTAAGTTAAATCCCCTAGCATCTTGGTTCTGTGAAATACGCTCTCATTATAGGTCTTACATCGGCTTTGCTGGCTTCTACTGCCACTGCTGATAACATTCAAACCATACACATTGCTGCCCCAAGCTATTGGTGCCCTTATGCCTGTTCGGCGGATCAAACTTTAAAAGGCTTTGCCATTGATATCACCATTGCTGCATTTAAAGCAGTTGGGATTGATGTGAATTATTCCAATGCGCCCTATGACCGCGCCCTTATTGATGTGAAATCAGGCAAGCTGGATGGTGTCGGCCCTAGCTTTCAAGAAGAAGCCCCAGGCTTTGTGTTTCCCACCCATGCTATTTCTACTACACAATATTGTTTTTATACCGCCCATTCGTCTTGGCAATACACAGGGATTGAATCTCTTGAAGACGTTCGCTTTAGCGCAACTTCTGGTTACGCTTACAGTCCAAAGATGGATCAATACATTGCAAATCAGAAAAACAAGAATGTCAGTTTATTAAGGGGTGAAGACATCCCCAATCGCATGTATCAAATGTTAAAAACCAAGCGCATTGATGCCATTCTGGATGACACGCGTATTATTGAATACATGATGAGTACAAAAGAAATTACGAGTCGTTTGAAACCAGCTGGTTGCTTGGACTCTATAGGTCATGGCTACCTTGCGCTTTCTCCACGATTTTTAAGGCGATCTTTGTTTTTAGCGGAACAGTTTGATATTGGTTACACCAAAATCAAAACCCAAGGTAAGGTCGCAAAAATTTTGAAACGTTATGGCATTACCTCTAAATGAAAATGCAGATTTAAATTAAACAAACAAAAAAGCCCCGACTAGTCGGGGCTTTTTTGTTGTGCTAATGCAAATCTAATTAAAGATCTTTCAATGCACCAATGGTGTCTTGCAGTACTTTCTTCGCATCACCTGGCACCATCAAAGAGTTATCACGGATGAACAACTCGTTTGGAATGCCCGCGAAACCTGGGGATAGACCACGCTTAACCACAACAACTGTTTTTGAGTTGTGTACGTCAAGAATTGGCATACCAAAGATTGGCGAGGCAGGGTCTTTCGATGCCGCTGGGTTCACAACGTCGTTAGCACCTAATACGATGGCAACGTCCGTTTGAGAGAACTCAGGGTTGATCGTGTCCATTTCAACCAATTGGTCATACGGCACTTCGGCTTCGGCCAATAGTACGTTCATGTGACCCGGCATACGACCCGCTACAGGGTGGATGGCGTATTTCACTTCAGTACCGTTTGCTTCAAGCATGTTGGCTAATTCACGAGTAGCGTGTTGCGCTTGCGCTACCGCTAGACCGTAACCAGGAACAAATACTACTTTTTGTGCGCTTTCAAGCAACATGGCTAATTCGTCAGCGCTGGAGAATTTCACTTTACCATCGTAGAACGCATCGTTTTCAGACTTGCTCACGCCAGCGGTTGCCGCCATAGAACCACCGAACAATACGTTGGTTAGAGAACGGTTCATGGCTTTACACATGATGCTGGTTAGGATGATACCCGAGGCACCAACAAGAGAACCTGTGATGATCAAACCGTTGTTGCCTAATACGAAACCAGCGGCTGCGCCTGCTAGACCCGAGTATGAGTTAAGCAAAGAAACCACAACAGGCATGTCGGCACCGCCGATTGGCATAACCAAGCACACACCAAGAATCAAACATACAACGATCAAACCTAGGATTAGGTAATCAGAGTTCAATTGGCTTTCAACTGCGAAGTAACCGGCACCTGCAATCAAGGTTACAAAGCAAAGTTTTACGATCCACTTATAAAGTTTTACTTTATTAGAGTCGCCAATTTTACCTTTTAATTTACCAACCGCTACGAAAGAACCGGTTAGGGTTACCGCACCGATTAGGATCGAAAGAATCACCGCGATGGACCAGTCGTAAGAAACCGCAAACTTACCCATTTCAGCCAGCTTTTGGCTCTCTAAGTAGTTAGCCGCTGCCACTAACAGAGAAGCACCACCACCGATACCGTTTAGGGTCGCAACCATTTCAGGCATGTCGGTCATGGCCACTTTCTTCGCCATGAAGGCACCGATAGAGCCACCGATTAATACGCCGATTACGATGTATTCGAAACTGACTACGTTGTGATCCACTAATGCAGCCACAACCGCTAGTAACATACCGATAGACGACATTTGGTTACCACGAACCGCCGTCTTTGGAGATGTCATACCCTTGATGCCGAGGATGAATAATACGGCAGCAACTAGGTAACCTAAATTAATTAAAACTTCCATTATCTTTCGCTACCTTATTTACGTTTGAACATATTCAGCATGCGGTCGGTTACCATGAAACCGGCCACAATGTTGATGGTTGCTAAAGCAATGGCCACAACGCCCAGTACTGTTGACAGTACGGTGGTGTGTTCTGAACCGCCAGAGCTGATGATGGCACCCACAACTACGATACCTGAGATAGCGTTGGTGCCACTCATTAATGGGGTATGCAGTGTTGGTGGAACTTTGTTAATCACTTCCACACCAACGAAGATCGCCAATACGAAAATGGTTAGAGACATGATGAACATTTCCATCAGTATTACTCCTGTTCGATCTTGGCTTTCAAGCCTTCGTGTTTAACGAAGCCATCTTCAGTAACTAAAGTGGCCGCCACAATGTCATCTTCCATGTTGATGTTTAGCTGGCCTTCGCCTGCCATGTTCAATAGGAAAGTGGTGATGTTTTTGGTCAACAACTGAGACGCGTGAACCGGCACACGACCTGGGTGGTCTGTATAGCCAATGATGGTTACGCCATCGATGTATTCTTTATGACCAGCAACGGTACCTTCAACGTTACCACCACGCTCGGCAGCAAGGTCAACGATCACAGAGCCTTTCTTCATGTAATGCAGCATGTCTTTGGTGATCAAACGTGGAGACATTTTGCCAGGGATCGCCGCAGTGGTGATTACAAGATCCGCTTGCGATACTTTGGCTTGCATTTGTTCACGCTGCTTACGATAGAACTCTTCAGATTTTTCAGTGGCGTAACCACCGGTTGCGCCG
>JBFEWA010000367.1:0-3152 GCA_041546605.1 Bermanella sp. | reverse complement strand
TTGCCACGCCCAGCGGAGTTAGCCGAAGAAGAGGAAGACCCTCGCGCCGAATTGATTCGTCGCTTACAAGATTACGAGCGCTTTAAGCAAGCCGCCGAAGACATCGATGAATTGCCACGTATGGGGCGTGATACTTTTGAGGTGGAAATTAAACCACCTGAGTACACATCGGAGCGTGCGCATCCGGATGTGGACTTTAAAGAATTGATGTTGGCCTTCAGTGACGTATTGCATCGCGCCAATATGTACACAGAACATGAAGTGCAACGAGAAAAATTGTCTACCCGCGAAAGAATGAGCGACATATTGGCTCGATTGCAGACCGGGGACTTTATTCCTTTTACGCGGTTATTTACCGTAGAAGAAGGGCGCGCAGGTGTGGTGACCACGTTCCTTGCCACACTGGAACTCATAAAAGAACAATTAATAGAGATCGTGCAAAACGAAACGTTTGGGCCGATTCATGTGAAAGCGAAAACCTCATCATGATTAGCGACGCATTATTAGAACAAATTATCGAAGGTGCTTTATTGGCATCTGGTCAAACTTTAAGTGTTGATCGCATTCAGAGTTTGTTTGATGAAGGCCTAGAGCCAGAAAAGCAGCGTATTCAAATCATTCTTGAGCGCATTGGCGAAAAATGTGAAAACAAAGGCTACGAATTAAAAAAAGTGGCCACTGGTTATCGTTTTCAAGTGAAACAAGATTTAGGTAAGTGGATCAGTCGTTTGTGGGAAGAAAAACCACAGCGTTACTCTCGTGCGTTATTAGAAACATTGGCCATCATTGCCTACCGTCAACCGGTTACCCGTGGTGAAATTGAAGACATTCGTGGCGTAGCAGTAAGCTCTCATATTACAAAAACCCTAGTGGAACGTGAGTGGATTCAAGTAGTCGGACATCGTGATGTACCTGGGCGTCCTGCCATGTATGCCACCACAAAAATGTTTTTAGATTATTTTAATTTAGAAAACCTTGAGCAATTACCTACCTTAGAAGAAATTCAAGAAATTGCAGATGCCAATCATGCCCTTGAATTGGAAGACAAAGCCGAAGAAGGCAACTTTGACTTTGCATCTCACCAAGAAGAGCAAGGTGACAGTGAAAACCTATTAAGCGCCGCTCAGGACATGGCCGAAGCCGAAGCCTTGGTGCAGCAAGTGGAAGACGCGTTATTTAATAAGCCGGCTGAAGAAGACGAAGACGCTGCAGCGGATCAAGGGGAATTACTGGATGCGGAACAGCAAATTGCCGAACTAGATGATCAACTGGCGGACAGTGAACAAGCGTTATCGGCAGGTTTAGCAGAAGATGCCAGTGAAGAAGAAATCGCAGAAGCCACCATTGCTCGTATGATTGCTGAGCAAGAACGATTATTAAAAGAAAGCGAAGCGCAAATGGCTCAAGCGCCGTCGGTCTTTGCGCAAACGGATTCCCCGGTCGCAGTGGACGATGCAACGGCAGAAGATGAAAGCACAGAAGATGAGGATACTGAAAGCCCTTCTGTCGAATCGCAAGAACAAGAGCCAGAATCACAAACAATAGAGTCACAACCCATCGAGTCACAACCCATCGAGTCACAACCCATCGAGTCAGACGACGATGAGGCAGCGCTATTGGCTGCCATGGAAGAAGAAATGATTGCTCAGCTACAAGCAGAGCAAGATGAGCTGGAAGCCAACCGTGATACCGATGAAGGGGAAAAAACCTTATCGGATCTCGCCAAAAAATTTAATTAATCCAAGATTACCGCCTAGCGGTCATAACTCAGAAACGGAGTGAAGTGGATGAGTGATAAACTACAAAAAATCCTAGCCCAAGTGGGCATAGGTTCCCGTCGTGAGATGGAGCGTTGGATTGAACAAGGTCGCGTCCAGTTAAATGGAGAAGTGGCTAAGCTCGGCGAACGTGCGGGTCATAATGATGAAATCAAGGTCGATGGCAAAGTCATCGAACACAAGGTACGTGCGCCTCGCCGTGTGCTTGCCTATAACAAGCCAGAAGGTGAAGTGTGTACCCGCAATGACCCAGAAGGCCGCCCAACCGTATTTGATAATCTTCCTAAATTAAAAGGCGAGCGCTGGATTGCGGTTGGTCGTTTGGATATCAACACCGCCGGATTATTGTTATTCACCACAGATGGTGAATTGGCCAACAAGTTAATGCATCCCAGCACACAAACTGTAGACCGTGAATATGCCGTGCGCGTTGCCGGTGAAGTCACGGACGAAGTCATTGAAAACCTCAAAAAAGGTGTGGTGCTGGACGATGGCATGGCCAAGTTTACCGACGTGCAGTTTTTTGATGGAGATGGTTTTAACCAGTGGTACCACGTTTGTATCATGGAAGGGCGTAACCGCGAAGTGCGTCGCTTGTGGGAAAGCCAAGGAATGAAAGTATCCCGCCTAAAACGTGTACGTTACGGCTGTGTATTTTTACCTAAAAAAATCAGCGTAGGTAAATGGAAAGAACTGGACCAGCGGGATACCGATGAACTAGCCAAATTGGTGGATTTACCAACGCGCCCAGTTGCCAAGCTAGACCCGAAATAATTGAAGAAATACGACCGTGCTGCCAATCGTCAGCGTACGCGCCAAAAGGCTGGCCCAAGCAAGAAAGGCCCTGGCCGTAAGGTGCGTATTGATTCTTGATTTGTAGGAGTCCAACCCCTTAGGGAAAGCTGTAGATACTCACCTAGCATGTCTCGCGAAGTAGAGAGCACTTTGGGTGTTGTTAGCGAAAAGTGAGTATTGATTGCTTGTAAATAATATATCCTATTATCTGTAGCGACTATTTTTCTAGATTGTGTGACTTTATTAAATTTGTACTAAGAACTCGTAATGGCAACTAAAAAAATTGGATTTTGTTTTCTGAGCCATAAAGCTCATGTTCGACATCAACTTCCTATAGCGGTTAAGCTCTCTGATGACTCGGATTATCAAGTTGAGATTATTGTCACTACGCAAGATGTATATGACGAAATTATTCGTGTTGAGCCTGAGATACTAAAGTCTAGTTGTATTATTAGGTTTATTAAAGGCACTTACTTAAAGACTCTTGCAGGTAAAATTAAGCGTCGTTCTTACCCGAATATAAAAAATGTAGTAAGAGCGAATAAAGCATTATTTCTTGGTTATGATGCCTTGGTGACC
>JBFEWA010000477.1:0-1856 GCA_041546605.1 Bermanella sp. | reverse complement strand
CAGTGGCGGATAAACATTATCAAGCTAAACACAAACACCATGAGTTCCAGTTTGATAAAGCCTTTCATGTGTCGCCATTTAATCCCATGGACATGCAATATCGCTGGGTTGTATCGCCGCCGGATTCGGCATTGCATATTCACATGGACAACACTCAAGGGCAGGGGCAAGACATTGAAAAGCATTTTGATGCCACCTTGTCGTTAACTCGATACGAATGGCAATCCAATTTTGCAAAGACGTTAATCCATTATCCATTTATGACCGTAAAGGTAATGTGGGGCATTTATTGGCAAGCGTTAAAATTATGGCTCAAGCGCGCCCCGTTTTACGATCACCCGGATACTGTATTGAACAGTGACGTACAAAAATAGAATGTGACTGCTGGGCTGATGGCCCTAATGGAGAAAACCATGACTTCCGTGGCAAATGTGGCAATCAACAAAACCCGAATTTCGGCATTGAGCCAATTGGCTAAGTCCATAGTGCTTAAGCAATTAAAGCAATTGCATACCGGGTGCATCGTGATAAGAGACGGTGATGACGTGATGCAATTTGGTGAGAACTTAAAGCCCAGTGATGACTTATACGGTGAACTTACCATTCATGATGCACATACTTATAGTGACATCATGACAGGCGGTAGTATAGGCGCAGCAGAAGCTTATATGACAGGGGATTGGACCACGCCTGATCTTACTCGACTTATGCGAGTGATGGTGCGTAACATGGATATTTTAAATGGTTTAGAAGGCGGCTTTGCCGCGGTATCAAAACCGTTTCTAAAAATGTTTCACTGGTTAAATCAAAATACCGAAAAAGGCTCACGTCGTAACATTGCCGCTCACTATGATTTGGGTAATGATTTCTTCCAGTTATTTCTAGACCCCACCATGATGTACTCCGCCGGTATTTTCCCCAGTGATGATGCCACCATGGAACAAGCCTCATTAAATAAACTGCGCACCATTTGTGAAAAACTTCAGCTGACGGCGGATGATCATGTGGTGGAAATTGGTACCGGCTGGGGCAGTTTTGCGATATACGCTGCTAAACACTATGGCTGTCGAGTCACCACCACGACGATATCTGAACAGCAATACTTGTATGCTAAAGAGCAAGTACAAAAAGAAGGATTAGAAGATAAAATTACGCTGCTAAAAGAAGACTATCGTAACTTACAGGGTCAATACGATAAGCTGGTCTCTATTGAAATGATTGAAGCTGTGGGCTGGAAATTTTTCGATACCTTTTTTGCAAAATGCGCGGACCTATTAAAACCAGAAGGAGTCATGCTGATTCAAGCCATTACCATTGAAGATCAGCGATACGAAAAAGCGAAAAAGGATGTGGATTTTATTCAGCGCTATATTTTCCCTGGCAGCTGTATTCCATCCATTGCCGCCATGACAGATTCCACAAAGCGCTCAAGTGATTTACGGTTGGTGCAATTACAAGACTATGCCGAGCATTATGCGCGTACGCTGAATCAATGGCATGTAACGTTTAATCAACAGGCTGAGGCCATCAGTGAATTAGGCTACAGCGAAGACTTTAAACGGATGTGGCGTTTCTATCTAAGCTATTGTGAAGCTGGCTTTGCCGAACGCGCCATTGGGGTGTCTCATCTCATGTTTGCCAAGCCTCTCCACCGACATGAGTCTCAATTCGAGGTCTAAGGCCTATTGTTATAAAGGCCTGCGTCGTTAGGCCTTTATCTTTTATTTCTAGTATTTTCCTGTCTGCCTATTGATTCCGTGATCTATATCCCTGTGTTTAGCGTAATACAGTTAAACGAGGAGATAACTATGTGGATTTGGATAATTGGAGCTTCCAGTGGTATCGGTTTAGCCCTT
>JBFEWA010000097.1:0-9101 GCA_041546605.1 Bermanella sp. | reverse complement strand
TCCGCTTGGGTTTGATAATTAAAGCCATCATCAAATCCCATGCGCTTGGCCACTTCACAAATGATTTGCCAATCGTGCATGGCGTGACACGCAGGTGGAAACAAACCACGCTGGCGGCTGATGCGGCGCTCGCTATTGGTGACAGTGCCGTCTTTCTCGCTCCAACCGGTAGCGGGCAATTTTACGTGAGCATAGGCACCGGTATCGGTTTGATCAATGCAATCGCTGATCACCACTAATTCGCATTTCTCTAATGCACGTATGACCTGATCCGCATTGGGTAGGCTCACCACAGGGTTAGTGGCCATGACCCAAACCGCTTTAATTTTGCCAGCTTCAATGGCTTCAAACATGTCCACGGCCATTAAGCCATTTTGTGTGGCCATATTAGGTGCTTGCCAAAAACGTTGCACGCGTTGGATGTTGTCTTCGGTGAAATCCATGTGAGCGGCTAAGGTGTTGGCGAGTCCGCCCACTTCACGGCCACCCATGGCATTGGGTTGGCCTGTCATTGAAAACGGTCCCATGCCTGGTTTGCCAATGCGTCCAGTGGCAAGGTGACAGTTTAAAATGCTGTTGACTTTATCTGTGCCGGAACTGGATTGATTCACACCCTGGCTGTACAAGGTGACGCTTTTGTCGGTTTGACAAAACCAAGTATAAAATTGAGCAAGATCATCAAGATTTACTCCTAAGGTGCTTGCAAGCGCGGACATATCCCCAGCACTTTTTTGAGCTTGTGCCAGTGCGTCTTCTAGTCCGTCGCAGTGTTGCTGCACATAATCTGAATGAATTTTGTTTTGTTGATTTAATGCGTTCAGTAAACCATTAAACAGCCACACATCTGTGCCAAGATTAATGGGTAAATGTAAATCGGCAATGTCGCAGGTTTGGGTGCGGCGCGGATCCACCACCACGACTTTTACATTGGGGTTGTTTTCTTTGTACTTTTTGATGCGTTGAAATAAAACAGGGTGGCACCATGCGGTGTTGCTGCCCACTAATGTAATCAATTCCGCTTGTTCAAAATCATCGTAACAGCCAGGAACCGTGTCTGTGCCAAATGCACGTTTATGTCCCACCACTGAAGACGACATACACAGGCGTGAGTTGGTGTCGATATTGGCACTGCCGATGTAGCCTTTCATTAATTTGTTGGCTACATAGTAGTATTCGGTGAGCAATTGGCCTGAAACATAAAACGCCACAGCGTCTGGACCATGTTGCTCAATAATGTTTTTAAAGCCATGGGCTACTTTGTCGAGGGCGTCATCCCATGAAACGGTTTGATCATGAATTTTGGGTTCTAATAAGCGTCCATCTAATGAGATGGTTTGATCCAACGCGCTGCCTTTAGAACATAAGCGACCCAGGTTGGCAGGGTGATCTGATAGACCATTTACTTTAACGCTGCGATCTTTTTCATTGATGCTGGCTTCAATACCGCAACCTACGCCACAGTAAGCGCAGGTTGTGTGTTTGGTGTGTGTGCTTGATTCCACAGACTTGGCAATGACATTCATGCTGCGGCCTCGGTGTTGTTATCTTGAGAGTGATTCATGCTTTCACTTTGAGCTTGGCACAGGGCTTGGCCAAACATTAAATACGGGCGTATTGTACGGATGTCCGTCTGGTTATCGAGCAATTCATGGTAGAAAGGGCCTTCTTGTGTATCCCCGTATAATACCGCACCAATGATTTTATTGTCTTCAATGACGATTTTTTTATACACACCCTGTTGTGTATGGCGATAAATAATATTTTCGCTGTTTTCGGTGCCTAAAAAATTACCCACAGAGAATAAATGAATGCCGGTAACTTTTAATTTAGTGGCGGTAGGCAGGGTTTGAAATTGCGCCACACCGTGTTCACTTAAATGATTGGCTAATACCTTGGCTTGATCATAAAGTGGGGCCACTAAACCAAAGGTATCACCCCTGTGTTCGATACATTCCCCTAAAGCATAAATGCTTGGATCATAGGTTTGTAAGGTGTCACTGACCACGATACCGTTGCGGCAATATAGTCCACAATCTTGTGCCAGTTTAATATTGGGGCGTATGCCAATGGCCATGACCACCATGTCGGCTTCTAATTCGCTGCCATCAGCAAAACAAACTTTTTCTACGCGATGGCTGCCTTTTATGGCTTGAGTGTTGGCGTTCATTTTAAAGTGCAGGCCGCGGGATTCTAATGCGTGTTGCAAAAGGTGGCCGGCTTCTTCATCTAGCTGGCGGTTCAATGGAATATCGGTATTGTGAATGACGGTGACATCCATGCCACGATCGCTTAATCCCATGGCTGCTTCTAAACCCAATAAACCGGCGCCGATGACCACGGCTTTTTTGTGGGTCTGAGTTAAAGCGATCATGTTTTCTACATCGCTGATATCACGAAAACTCATGACGCCATCAAGATCGGCCCCTTCAATGGGTAACATAAATGGGTTGGAACCGGTTGCGATCACTAAGCGATCGTAGGGGGTGCTCTCGCCATCCTTGGTAATTACACGTTTGCGAAGTCGGTCAATGGTCACCACGGTTTTGTCTTCCCCTGCATGCAGGGTAATACCCTGTTGCTCATACCAAGGGCGATCAAAAATCATGATGTCATCAATGGTTTTTTCACCGGCTAACAAAGGAGACAGCATGATGCGATTGTAATTACCATAAGGCTCATTGCCGAAAACGGTAATGTCATAGGAATGATCGCACGCTGTTATTTCTTCTAATAACTTGGCGCCGGCCATACCGTTGCCAATAATCACTAATTTGGCTGTCATGGGTTGCTCTTTGTTAGCTAAATAAAATTAAGATAGAAAAAAGGGGCCGTCGGATTAGGCAAACGACGGCCCAAAAGGGGTCTCTATCTTAAGCGATGCTTAATTTTACGGTTTGCCAAAGGGCTTAGGTAAAACGCCGCATTGTTTAAGTCGGTTATGGATGTTTACACAGCCACCAGTACGCGATTGTTTTCTACCTTGGTTTGGTAGGTATTTACGCGCACACTTTCATCCTCTAAACACTCACCATTGTCTAAACGATAATGTTGCTTGTATAAGGGGCTGGCCACGGTTAAATGGCCTTTCACGTGGCTGATTAATCCACGGCTCAGCACATTGGCTTTGCCGATTGGGTCAAAGTTATTAATGGCAAACAAGGTGCCGGTTGCCGCTGGGCGAAAGATGGCCACTTGTTCGTTGTTCACTAATGCGCAGACACCTGTGTCCAGATTAATATCGTCTAATGCGCATACGTCGATAAAGTTACTCATGATTAATCCTTAACTAATGGCAATTAGGTTGTCTTTGTTCATTCGCTCATCTTCATTAGCTGGGCGAATTTGTCCGCGTTCTTTTACAAACTGTATATTGTCATCAGGCTGATCGGCGTTGATGAAATGGCTAAAGCGTTTGAGTTTTTCTGGTGATTCGATGGTGGTTTTCCATTCGCACTGATAAGTACCCACAACCGCAGCCATTTGAGTTTCTAGTTCTTCAGCCATGCCTAAGCTGTCTTCTAGAACCACTTGTTTAAGGTAATCTAAACCACCTTCTAAGTTGTCCATCCATACGCTGGTACGTTGCAGACGATCGGCGGTTTTCACATAGAACATTAAGAAACGGTCAATGTATTTGATTAAGGTTTCTTTATCTAAGTCTTGGGCGAGTAAATCGGTATGGCGAGGTTTCATACCACCGTTACCACATACATAAAGGTTCCAGCCGTTTTCGGTGGCGATCACACCCACATCTTTAGACTGGGCTTCAGCACACTCACGGGTACAACCAGAAACCGCAAACTTAATTTTGTGTGGCGCACGTAAACCTTTGTAGCGATTTTCTAATTCAATGGCTAAGCCCACAGAGTCATCTACACCGAAGCGACACCAGGTCGAGCCCACACAGGATTTAACTGTACGCAGTGACTTACCATAGGCGTGACCGGTTTCGAAACCGGCATCCACTAGACGACGCCAGATTTCCGGTAGCTGATGCAATTGCGCACCAAATAAATCGATACGTTGGCCGCCAGTAATTTTTGTATATAGGCCAAAATCTTTTGCGATTTGACCAATAACGATCAAACCTTCTGGTGTGATCTCGCCGCCTGGCACACAAGGTACTACAGAGTAGGTGCCGTCTTTTTGCATGTTGCCTAGGAAGATGTCATTGGTGTCTTGTAGACCAATGTGTTTGTCATCCAGTACATACTCGTTCCAGCAAGAGGCGAGCATAGAGCCGATGGCTGGCTTACAAATCTCACAACCATGACCTGTGCCATGTTTGTTTAACAGTTCTGCAAACGACTTAATGCCTTCGATGCGAATAATGTTGTAAAGGTCTTGGCGCGTATAAGCAAAGTGTTCACAAATATCGGTATTTACTTCGACGCCTAGCTTGGTTAATTCACTGTTCATCACTTGCGTAACCAGTGCGGTACAACCACCACAACCGGTACCGGCTTTGGTAGTGGCTTTTACATCGCCAATGGTTTGCGCACCATCTTGCACGCTGCAACAAATGGCACCTTTGCTTACATCGTAACAAGAGCAAATTTGCGCGCTATCGGGTAGTGCATCTGGGCCCAGTACAGGTTTCGCTGCGCCATCTAGAGATGGCAGAATTAACGCTTCAGGAGTCGCAGGCAGTTCAATGTTGTTTAACGCCATTTGCAGCAGGTTGCCGTAGTCATCGGCATCACCAATCATCACTGCACCAAGCAGTAATTTTTTATCGGCACTCACCACAATCTTTTTGTAAACCTGATTCACTTCATCGGTATAGGCGTAACTTAAGGCGCCTTCTGTGCGGGCATGGCAATCACCAATCGATGCCACGTCGACACCCATGAGTTTTAATTTGGTGCTCATGTCGGCGCCTTCAAAGGTGGCGTCGCCACTTTGTGACAAGTGCTGAGCCGCCACTTTCGCCATGTTGTAACCTGGTGCTACTAAGCCGTAGATCATGCCGCCCCATAAGGCACATTCACCAATGGCGTAAATGCTTTCATCAGACGTTTGGCAGTGGTTATTGATTTGAATACCGCCACGAGGGCCTAGTTCTAATTCACATTCACGAGCGATGGCGTCTTGTGGACGAATACCCGCGCTGAATAAAATTAAGTCGGTTTCTAGACATTCACCGTCGGCGAATTCCATTTTGTGCTTGCAGATATCACCGTCAGTGATGTTTTGTGTGTTCTTGTTGGTATGAACCTTTACACCCAGCTCTTCGATTTTGGTTTTTAGTAATGCGCCACCGGCTTCATCTACTTGTACCGCCATTAAGCGTGGTGCGAATTCCACTACGTGAGTTTCTAAACCTAAATCTTTTAATGCTTTTGCTGCTTCTAAACCTAATAGACCACCGCCTACAACCACACCCACTTTTGATGCTTGTGCGCCTGCAGTAATGGCTTCTAAATCTTCAATGGTGCGGTATACCAAGCAGTTATCACGTTCGTGACCAGGAACTGGTGGTACAAATGGGAATGAACCGGTTGCTAAAATCAGTTTGTCATAGCTTAGGGTTTCGCCAGATTCAGTGGTGACGGTTTTGGCCGCACGATCAATGGATTGCGCTTTGCAATTTAGTTTTAGTTCAATGTCGTTGGCTTCAAAAAAACCGTCGCTTACTAGGCTTAAATCTTCAGCGGTTTTGCCGGAGAAATAAGAAGATAAGTAAACGCGGTCATATGCCGGGCGTGGCTCTTCACATAAAACCGTAATGTTGTAGTTTGGGGCTTGCTCAAGTTCAACCAAGCTCTCTAGAAATTTATGGCCCACCATGCCGTTACCAATCACGATGAGGTTTTGTTTGTTGTTCATATTTCTCTCCATGCCGAATGGGCGGGCAAGTTCGTATTTGCTTAGTGTTTAGCAATGGCTGTGCCAACTATATAAGTTGTTGATTTTAAAGGGATTTGTGTGTTTTTGGTGATGTAAGAGCGCACCGATTTAATGAATTTATCTTACGGTGCGCACTAATAGTGCGTGGTAGGCTGAAGGGTTGGCATTAAAATGGTGCATTTATACGTAAGCAGGCGTTACCCAGAAAAGAGGGGAATTTCTTTTAGTGCAATGGGGCTCTCATGAAGAGAGCCCTGAATAGTGAAAGCCTTAACTGGCTTTTAATTTATGACTCATATCTTCATAGAGGGCCGTGATGTCATTCATTTGATTTAAGATGCTTTCCGTTGTCATGGAAATCACCAAGGGGGCTGTATTGCCTTGGCTTAATGCCTTAAAGCCTTGTTTCGAAAACTCCCATTGTGAGGCCACTTTCTTTAATTTATGAAGCAAAAAGTGGCTGTTGCTTGGGTTGGCTAATAATTGTTTCAAACCTGTATCAAATTCTGTAATGGCCTGAGCTAATGACTCATCATAGTTGGGCTGATGCCCTCCGATAGAAATGGCCGTATAAATCTTGGCAATTCTCTGGCTAAGCATGCGCTGACGCCCGGCAATATTAACGAGCTTGGTGCTCTCCCGTTGTGTGATTTGCTCTAGCTTATTAACCAGGGCCTCACAGGCGGCCAGAGTTTGATCGCTGGCAAGTAAAACACTGGCCGCATTATTGGTGCTAATGACCCCATTAATTTGCTTTTTGTATAGATCCCATTGTTTGTCTATGTCTGAAATGTTTGCATTAAGCTGACTTTCGATGCCTTGATTGGCAGAAAATGATTTTAACTGAGCTAAGTTTTCATCAAATGTGGTGATGCTTTCTGTTAGCTGGGCTTTCGATTTATTTGGTTGTACATCCATGGCCACTAGGAAATAGGCTTTTGCCATTCTTTGTGTGAGCATTCTAAGTCGACCTGATTCGTTTATGGCTTGTGAATGTGTATTGATATCAGCAACACTGTTACCGCTAAATAAACTGGCGATAATCAGTGCTGGAATAATCATCCATCTCATTTGTATGCTCCCAAGAAAATAAAAGGTACTCGGCGATGGTATTGTACAAATAGGGATGTACAACAAGAGATCGCGGCCAAATAGCGGATGTACCTAATTATTTTTTTGAGGCTAGCTCCAAAGTATTAGTGGTAATTATCATTGTTACATATCTCTGACTAACGAATCCTTGTATTGATTAATCAGAGACGTTTTTAAATTAACTGGCCGATGCGAGTTTTTTGTTTTTGTCGATCTCTTCATAGAGTGCGGTGACATCGTTCATTTGCTTTAGAATACTCTCCGTCGTCATGGAGATAACCAATGGCGTGCTGCTACCTTTGTCTAATATTTTGAAGCCCTGCTTAGAGAAATTCCATTGAGTGGCCACTTTCTTTAGTTTGTGAGTGACATAATGGGTATTGTCTGGGCTGTGCATTAACTCTTCTAAGGCTTGTTCGAATTCTTGAATGGCTTGTTTTAAGCCGCTGTCATAGCGCTCCACATCACCTGATAAGCTAATGGCGCTGTAAAGCTTAGCAATACGCTGACTGAGCATACGCTGGCGACCAGACAGGTTTACCCAGCGGGCACTGTCACGCTCGGCGGCTTTTTCTAATTCGCTCACTAGGGTTTCACAGGCCAGTAAGGTTTTATCGCTGAGAGATAGAATATTGGGTGCACTGAATTGTGATGGGTCTTTATGTAATTCGGTTTTGTAAGATTGCCACTCCTGATTGATGGCCTTGAGGCTAATCTCGATGCTCATAGGTGAGCCAAGTTGTGTGGAAAATTCATGTAAATCAGCCAAGTTCGCTTCAAATTTATTAAAACTGGCTAGAAACTGGGTATGTGCTTTTTCCGGTTGGATATCCATGGCTTTTAATAAATAGGCTTTAGCCATGCGCTGACTCAGCATGCGTAAGCGACCGGATTCATTAATGGCTTGCGATAAACTGTTAATTTCGGCAAAGCTGGGAATAGAAATACTGCTTGCCAATAGGGCGAAAATTAAAATGAAAGTTTTCATTCTAATATCCTTTTAAAAAATGAATGAGGGCTGAAACAAAATAAGGTGAGCAGCATTAGTACTGCTCACCATTTGGTACTTAGGCGCTTAGAACTTAGCCGTTGCCGTTAACCAAACTTTGGTCGCATCTTTCTTGCCAGATTCGGTTGTGGCGTTAAACTGAGCAACTTTAAGACTGGCACCGTAGCTGCCGAATTGCTTAGCTGCTAAAAAGCCTAATTCATTACCTAGGTCATCACCGGTTTCATTGGCGCTAAACATGTGTAGTTGCCCTACTAGCTTCACGCCTGAAACGTTTGTCACAGCTGATGCGTAAATGTCTTCTAGGCCGTTGTTACCCCATTGCGCTGCACTTAGGTAGGTGTCAGACCAGCCAAAGAATTTATGATTGGTGCCAAATGGCGTGTCGAATGAAGCCTGTCCATTATCACTGCCCATCACTTCATAGCCTAGTGTGGTTTTCACAGAGCCCAGTTTTGTACCCGCATTTATGTGATAGTAAAGCATTGAGAAGTCGCCGCCAGTGCTGGTGGTTTTGTTTTGCGTGGCGAGTTCGGCTTCAAAGCTAATGCCTTCGATGGTGCCGGTTGAGCGCACACCAAAGGTATCTAAGTCGATACCGGAGTCTACTTTGTTTACATCTTCGATGCCGTAGTAGAAGGCGCTTGCTGATATATCTTGGCTATACGCATATTTTGCATTAACCAATACAATGCTTTCTTCGGTATTGTCGTTGGTAATGGTGTTACGGTTGTTAGCAACTGCCGCAAAGATGGTAGCGCCAGCAAGAGATTGATTGGTAATGGACACCGCATCAAAGGTGGCTTCGTCTTGACGGAAAGCAACACCGCCCACATGGCGTTGGTTATCAAGCACGATGCGTTGGTTACCTGCTTTAATGGTTGAGTCGGCACCCACAAACTGTACATAGGCTTGGTTAAGTTGTGTGGTTTCTTGGTCTAGCACTACATTGTATTCGGTATTGCCATTCTCTTTGTCATTAAAATCATCATTAATATGGAAGACGTTATCGCCTTCTATTAAAACAGAAACACCTGCGTATTGTGCTGATTTAAACGTTAAGCGAGATTTTAATGTGTTAGCCAGTGCGGTGTCTTTTGTATTGTCTGTGTCCACAGATTCAGTACGAAAGCGGAAATTTAAATCCAGC
>JBFEWA010000323.1:0-3863 GCA_041546605.1 Bermanella sp. | reverse complement strand
GCTTTGATCACTGGCAAGGATTGGTTGTGTCATATCGGAAATTACATCTGTAACAGGTAAGCTTTAGGCATTTTAACACAAGCTTAATCTTGCTACCTAAAAACCTTAATAAACACTATGTTTTAACCACAAATAAAAAAGGCAGAGTGGTTAACTCTGCCTTTTAGAATAATGGTGGGTCGTGCTGGATTCGAACCAGCGACCAATTGATTAAAAGTCAACTGCTCTACCAACTGAGCTAACGACCCGAAGCTCGATGCGCATTGTATAGTGAAAATATTTTTTGTCAACAATTTCAATAACTTATCTGCGCTAAATTCGTTTTGGTGGGTCGTGCTGGATTCGAACCAGCGACCAATTGATTAAAAGTCAACTGCTCTACCAACTGAGCTAACGACCCCCAAAGCGGGCGCAAATGTTACTATTTTTTAGAGATAAAACAACCCCTTACGTGACTTTTTTAGCATTTAATTTAATCCCCCCCATGTTTACTGGGATACAGGGCGATTCAATGTCACGATTAACAGGGAGTTTTTAAGGAATAGAGAAGAAACAGCCGATACTAGGGGCTATTTGAAGTTCTCTTTAAGATATTTCGCCGCAAATCGGGCGGAGGCCGAATCCGAATATTGCTTAACAACGGAGTTCAAAAGAGTTTTAGCTTGAGTAGAATCCCCTAAACGATGCAAAACCACACCCAATTTATAAGTTGAGTCCGGGCTTTTTTGATGCTCAGGGTACTGATTAACCACTATGGTAAAGGCCTTACGAGCCTCTTCTAAATTACCTTGATTGTAATAAATCTGGCCCAACCAGTAATAACCATTCACAGCTAGGTCACTTTTAGGATACGCCTGCAAGAAACGCTTAAAGGCAACCGACGCTTCATCCAGCTTACGCTGCTTCATGAGGTTAAACGCAGCATCATAATCACTCTGGCCATCACCACTGGTGACAACACTCGGCGACGCTGATGTTTGGGATTCAAGAATACCGGAGATTCGGCGATCCAAATCGAGATATCGCTCTTTCTGCTCGGTTTTTAGCTTATTTAATTCATACCCTTGCTGCTCAACGGTTGCGCGCAAAGACTGAATTTCTTGTTTGAGTACTTCGATTTCAGAAAACAACATCTGACTGGCAGCCGGACTCAATCCACCTGAAGAAGCAGCTTGAGTATTGGACTGACCAGAGGCGCCTTTAGAACCATCTAAAGACGACCAGGTGTCCGCATTTACAAAACCGGCCCCTATGACACAAAGTGCCAAAGGAGCCCATTTAATACATGCAAACTTAGACATTAGCGAGCTTGATAGTTGATTTCTGTACGACGGTTTTTAGACCAAGCAGAGTCATCAGAACCAACAACTGCTGGGCGTTCTTCACCGAAACTTACGCTCTCAAGTTGGCTAGGGTTAACACCCTGAACAACCAAGTAACGCTTAACAGTATTAGCACGACGCTCACCTAATGCAAGGTTGTACTCAACTGTGCCACGCTCATCACAGTGACCTTCAAGAACAACACGTGCTTGCGGGTTAGCAACAAGGTATGCAGCATGTGCATTTAAAATATCTTTAAATTCAGGGCGAATCTCAGAACGATCAAAACCAAAATAAACAACGGTTTGATCTAATAGTGGGTTCGCAGCCATTGCCGCTTGCTCTTCTGTTACAACATCCACATCTGGAGAACCAGGAACGCCTTGAGTTTGGCTTTCTTCCATGGCGGCATCAGTCGTAGCCGCTTCATCTGTTGTACCACCACCGCTTGCACAACCAGTGATTGCCAATGTCAGAAGAGATACTGCGAATAATTTATTCCATCCCATGTTTTGCATGTCTTTTACCTTATTTTAGTGTGTATTTAATTCGGATACGGGCCCCATGCGGGTTCTCGAACATCGCCACTTTTGGCTGGAACCAAGAACTTCACATCACCATCGACCGATACTGCGGCCAATATACTTCTTTTATTATGCTTTGCAGCATACATTACCATAACTCCATTTGGAGAAACACTAGGTGACTCATCAAGATATGTGTCCGAACTCAAAATTTGCAACAAACCTCTCGTTAAATCTAAAGAAGCGATATGAAAATCCCCTCCTTGCTTAGCTTGGTGCACCAATACTAAGAAACGTCCATCTTGGGCTAACCTTGCTCGAGCATTGTAATGCCCTTCAAAGGTTAAACGCTCTAAATAACCAGACTCTAAATTCTTACGATAAATCTGTGGATTACCGCTGCGTCCACTGGTGAAGATAATATGCTTACCATCCGGCATCCAATTAGGCTCAGTATCGATGCCGTAATGATTAGTCACCCGTAACCAATGACGTGTTGTTAAATCCACCACGTAGATCTCAGGATTGCCGTCCTTCGACAAGGTCAAGGCTAGCTTGTTCCCGTCTGGTGAGAAAGCAGGCGCACTATTCAACCCTTTATTGGCGCTCACCAATTGTTTTTTACCCGTGGCAATATCTTGCACATAAACCTTACTGCCGGAATCTTCCAACATAACATAGGCAATTCGCTTGCCATCTGGTGCCCATGCAGGCGAGAAAATGGAATATTTGGAGGTTAAGATGATTTTTTCGCGAGCACCATCGCTATCCGCAATGGATAAGTTAAAGCGAGTACGTTGTGGATTCGTGGTCACGTAAGCAATCTTGGTAGAAAACGCACCACGAATGCCCGTTAATTGTTCATAAATGGCATCACTGATTTTATGTGCCACATCCCGCAACTGTTGCGGTGTACCTTTTAAGGTTTGCGTAAGCAGCTCGCGCTCATTAAACACATCAAATAATTGATAGCGAACCTGATAGGTATTTGCGCCAAGCTCGGTCATGACGCCCATCACCACATATTCCTGCTTTAACAAACGCCAATCACGAAAATACAAATCTTCTTCTGAGTGAGGGTGACTCAACATATCCTTAGGCGCCAATACCGAAAAATGCCCAGAGCGTTCCAAGTCGTTACGCACAATGTCGTCCACACTTTCATCTGGTGATCTACTGCCTACATATTGAAATGGCACCACTGAGACGGGAATAGAAGACGCAATCCCTTGTGTGATTTCGATGGTTAATTCTGCTTTGGCAACCGAGGTGACAACCAAACACATAAACAACAAATATATCCGCATCATAATCGAGCATTTTCCGGTTTAAGTTTTAACACTATTTGGCGAAATTTCTTTTCAAATAATACTGCATCGTCCGGCACAGGAAAGTGACCCACTTTCCAGACCGCTTGCTCTGCACTGCGATCCAAAGCCTCATTGCCACTACTTTGTAGTAACACCACTTCAGTCACTTCACCTGTTGGCACCAAATAAATTCGTAACACCACTTCCTCGTCGTGCTTAGCACTTGGAGGAAAACGCCACACAGCTTGGATCAAGGCACTAATTTGGCTGATGTAATCTGCTTGCGCCTCTTCTTCATATTCCGCTTGCTTGGCAGCAATTTCTTTTTGCAATAGCTCATCAAGTGCATTTTGTTGCTCTTCCATGGCCAATGCATCGGCAAAATCGGCTCCAGGTAATGGCAAAGGCTTAGCTGCCTCTTTTGGCTTTGTCACAACAGGTGCCGGCGCTTTGGTTTTCTCAATGGCTTTCGGCTTGGGTTTATCTACCGGTTTATTTTTTTTAGCCGCCACCGGTTTTGTGGTTTTGGGTTTGGTTTGAGTGACCTTGGGCTTAGGCTTATTCACCTGAACAATACGTGCTGCAATGTGTTGCGGCACCTTTACCACATGATCTTCCGCCCCGATCCATTGATTACTTAACAAAAAAAGCAACACAGCAATAATCAACCCAGAACCAATCATGGGGATTTTAAAGCTCATTGGGTC
>JBFEWA010000265.1:0-4749 GCA_041546605.1 Bermanella sp. | reverse complement strand
AGTAGGCAACCGACATCTAAAGTATCACCTAACTTTAAAATCCTATTTTAAATCAGTGACACAAATTGCAGCCAATCCCAAGTTCGTTCTTTTAAGTGCTCACAACTGATATGGCTGATTACGATATTCCAGCGCACACCACACAATGTGAGATTGAAGTTAAAAAAAGCCGTTTTATAGCATTTGCAGCACACACCCCAGGCATGCAGGCTGCGAAAGACTTTATTCAATCATTAAAAGATACCTATCCAGATGCACGCCATCATTGCTACGGCTTCAAAGCGGGAAAGCCAACGGATAGTAATTTATACGGATTCAGTGATGACAATGAGCCCAGCGGTACCGCTGGCATGCCTATATTCTCCCACTTACAACACAGCAATCTAGGTGAGATTACCATTGTGGTGGTACGCTACTTTGGCGGCACCAAGTTGGGCACAGGTGGACTCGCTCGAGCCTATGGGGATGCAGCAAAAGCCGTGTTAGAAGCATTGCCAGTAAAGCAATTCGTAGAAATGGAAGCCATGACGTTAATAGTGGATTTCGCTGAAGAAGCCCACATTCGAACACTCATAACCAACGCAAAGGGAAACGTCTTAGAAGCCCATTATAGCAGCCAGGTAACGCTAAACGTTGAAGTGCCCAGAGGTGCTGACCTTAATTTGCCTTATTCAGTGGTTCCATCGCGGTCAACAATATAGCGCGCAATATGTCGATAACCATCTTGCATCATGCCACTGAAGCTCATATAAACTTCAAATTCTTGCTGTGATACTCGACGAATGCTCTGAATTTGCGCCTGAGTCTCCAATTGCACAGTTTCCCCAGAACGAAATCCCAGCTCCACCGAAATCAGTAATATTGGAAATTTAGGCTGAGCCTCAAAGTTTGTATTGCCATGCAGAGAGGTGATTTCCTCCTCTGTACAGCTGACACACACGCCACGGGGGGTGATATGGCTTCCGACCAATGAAAATGTACTGGTTCCCTCCAACGCCATAGCATCTACCTTGAGGTGGGGGGTGATGTATTGGGGGTTAACGGCTTTCATATTCATAAATCAAAATTTATACCAATGAATGTTCTATAAGTAATAACGGAAATCGGCTATTTTTCAAACAGATCTATAATTTATAGCAAATGTAAGACAATCTTCACATACTAAATCATTAGAAATGAGCCAACTGGTTCTCAATTTTAGGAGTGGATTGTGACAAGTATGCGTCTTGCCCCAGCATTAAGCCGATATTCGCCTAAATAGATCCCTTGCCATGTACCCAGTTGCAGGCGCCCATTAGCAATGGGAATCATCAACTCTACTCCTGTTAAGCTGCTTTTGATATGGGCAGGCATATCATCCGGCCCTTCATATGTATGTTGGAAATAATCACTATCTTGTGGCACAAGACGATTCATAAACTGCAGAAAGTCAGAACGCACAGTCGGATCAGCATTCTCATTAAGGGTAATCCCTGCTGAAGTATGCTGGAGAAAGAAGTGCGCCAATCCTGTCTTCACCCCCTTTATCTCAGCCAACTGGGCTTCTATTTCATCCGTCACTAAATGAAAGCCATAAGGCTTAGGCTTTAAAGATATGGTTACCTGTTGCCACATACTCTTCTCTATTTTCAAACCGTAAAAAACAAAAAAGCCCATAAACCTAGGCTTATGGGCTTGTTGTTCAGCAGATATTAGCCGCCGAAGTCATCTAACATGATGTTTTCAGGCTCAACACCTAAATCCAATAACATGTTGATTACAGATTGGTTCATGATTGGAGGCCCACACATGTAGTACTCACAATCTTCTGGCGCTGGGTGATCACGTAAGTACTGTTCAAACAGCACATTGTGAATAAAGCCCGTTAAGCCCGTCCAGTTATCTTCTGGTTGAGGATCCGACATGGCCACGTGCCATTGGAAGTTCGGGAACTCAGCCGCCAACGCGTCGTATTCATCATCGTAGAACAATTCACGTAATGAACGTGCACCGTACCAGAAGCTCATCTTACGAGTAGATTTCAAGCGCTTAAGCTGGTCGAAGATGTGTGAACGCATAGGCGCCATACCAGCACCACCGCCAATGAATACCATTTCCGCATCAGTATCTTTCGCGAAGAACTCACCAAATGGACCGTAAACGGTTACCTTGTCACCTGGCTTCAAGTTGAAGACATAGCTAGACATGATACCTGGGTTAATCCCTTGCGTACCCGGAGGTGGCGTTGCAATACGAATATTGAATTTCACCACACCGCGCTCTTCAGGGTAGTTAGCCATAGAATAAGCACGAATCACGTTTTCTTTGTTCACTGTTTTTAGATCAAAGAATTTAAAGTGATTCCAGTCACCGCGATATTCTTCTTCGATATCAAAGTCAGAGAAGTTGATCTCAAACGGAGGACATTCAAGCTGAACATAACCACCGGCACGGAAGTCAACGTTCTCGCCTTCAGGAAGCTTAAGAGTCAGCTCTTTAATGAAAGTGGCCACGTTAGGGTTAGATTCAACCGTACATTCCCACTTCTTAACGCCGAATACTTCGTCTTCTACTTCAATTTTCATGTCTTGCTTAACAGGTACCTGACAAGACAAACGCCAGCCTTCACGGGCATCACGTTTAGTGAAGTGAGACTCTTCTGTTGGCAGCATAGAGCCGCCCCCTTCTTCAACGATACATTTGCACTGAGCACATGTACCACCGCCACCACACGCTGACGACAAAAACACACCGTTGTTAGCAAGGGTTTGCAGTAATTTATCACCCGCTGCCGCTTTGATGGTTTTCTCTGGGTCGCCATTGATTTCAATGCTAACTTCACCAGAGCTCACTAACTTAGCGCGAGCACTTAAGATCACAGCAACCAGTGCAAGCACTACGGCTGTGAACATCACTACGCCTAAAATAATTTCTGTATATTCACCCATTGTCATACCTCCTTATAAAGACACGCCGGAGAATGACATAAAGCCTAGAGACATCAGGCCTACTGTCATAAAGGTGATACCCAAGCCTTCAAGGCCTTTAGGAACATCACTGTATTTTAATTTTTCACGGATACCCGCTAGTGCAGTAATGGCTAATGCCCAACCCACACCGGCACCTAAACCGTAAACCACTGACTCACCCAATTGGTAGTCACGCTCAACCATGAACAATGAAGCACCCATGATGGCACAGTTCACTGTGATCAACGGAAGGAATACACCCAATGCGTTGTATAGCGCTGGCACATACTTATCCAAAAACATTTCCAGAATTTGAACGATCGCCGCGATTACACCAATGTAGCTCAACAGGCCCAAGAAGCTTAAGTCAACATTTGGGAAACCCGCCCACGCTAACGCGCCTTCCCTAAGAAGATAGGTATAAATCAGGTTGTTAACCGGTACTGTGATGGTTAATACAACAATTACCGCAATACCTAGACCTAGAGCCGTTTGAATCTTCTTAGAAATGGCCAAGAAGGTACACATACCCAAGAAGAAGGCTAACGCCATATTTTCAACAAATACGGCTTTCACGAATAGAGAAATATAATGTTCCATTAGTGTGCCCCCGAGGTTTCAGTGTTTGGCTGAATCTTAAAATCGGCCTCTTCAACCTGAGCTGGAATCAAAGTACGAGACCCCCAGATAAACAAACCAATAATAAAGAACGCACTTGGTGGCAATAGTAATAAGCCGTTGCTGTAGTACCAACCACCGTTCGTCACAAGCGGTAATACTTCAAAACCAAACAAGGCACCAGAACCAAGTAATTCACGGATAACAGCAACAAAGATCAATACTACGCTGTAGCCTAGACCGTTACCGATACCATCCAAGAAACTCATTACTGGAGGGTTTTTCATTGCAAACGCTTCTGCACGACCCATTACGATACAGTTGGTAATGATCAAGCCAACAAATACAGAAAGCTGCTTACTGATGTCATAAGCGTACGCTTTCAATACTTGGTCAACCACGATTACCAATGACGCAATAATAGTCATTTGCACGATAATACGAATATTACCCGGAATGTGATTACGGATAATCGACACGAAAAAGTTGGAGAAAGCGGTAACCGAAGTTAACGCAATACACATAACCAAAGTCACATTTAGACTGGTTGTTACTGCCAACGCCGAACATACACCCAAAATCTGAACTGCGATTGGGTTATTTAGTAATAGCGGTTGGGTTAAGACTTCTTTAACTGATGACACGTTAAACCCCCTGCTCTTTGAAGCTCGCTAGATAAGCTTGGAAACCCTGCTTGCCTAACCAAAACTGCATTAAGTTCGCCACACCTTTACTGGTCAATGTAGCACCTGATAAACCATCTACTTGGTTAATTGCTTTTGCAGATGCAGGGTCAACTTTCCCTTTAATTACATCAATCGCAACGTCACCGGCTTCATTGTGAACTTTCTTACCTTGCCACAATGCTTTCCAAGATGGGTTATCCACTTCACCACCTAACCCAGGGGTTTCAGCATGAGAGTAGAAACCTAAACCTGCGATGGTCTCGGCATCACCTTCTAAAGCCACAAAACCATACAAGGTGGACCATAGACCGTAACCGTGAACCGGAAGAATAATGCGATCGATTTGACCTTCTTTTTCAACTAGGTACACCGCCGCATACTCTTCTAGACGCTTAATGCTGGCAGGATCTTCGCTACCGGCTAGCTTTTCACTGAAGCTTGGATCTTTCGCTAATTTCTTTTGATCGAACGTCGCAACCGGATAGCCAGACTCAGCT
>JBFEWA010000332.1:0-3644 GCA_041546605.1 Bermanella sp. | reverse complement strand
CCTCGACTGATGCGCGATGCTGCTAGGCTGTCTTTACCACAGGTAAAGCAGTGCGCATATATCACGAACGCCTTTGGATGAGGACCAGGCTTTTCTAATATTGCTGCGATGGAACCTTGAGTACCTTGGATTTCTAACTTAATACGATGCTTGGACATAGATGACTCGATTGACAACTTGACTTGAGCAATCCCAAACTTGGGAGGGCAGTAACTGTACGTTCCATGCAAGATCAATGCAAATAAAACACTGTTTTAAAATGTAAGGGTTTAACTGCATTTTTCTCCCTTTATTTAGGGATCATCATTTTGTTAGTCGCTTAAATTTGGGTAAGCGTAAATCAAATAATATAGCAGCCGCTCGAACCATAAACGCGCAGCTAACTGCAATGAGAATACTTAAATCAGGCTGCTCAAACAGGTAAATACATATCAGATAACTGATGCTGCCCGTGATAGCGGCGGTCACGTAAATTTCTGGCTGCAGTAAAACCGGGGCCCGATCTAATAATATATCGCGTATGACGGAGCCAAATGTTGGGGTAATCATGCCCATGGCGATGGCCACTAATGGGTCCACGCCTAAATGGTGAGCCTTAGCGGTACCTAGCACGCTGAATAAAGCCAACCCCATAGCGTCCATCCAAACTAGAACACGCTGACGGCGAATGATTTGTGATGCTGCAAAATAGGTCAGTGCCGCAGCGCCCACGCACACTTTTAGATCAATGGGGCTGGCGACCCAAGCGACCTCGACACCGAGAATGAGATCACGCACGGTCCCGCCACCAATACCGGTAACCGTGGCAAATAGAATGAAGCCGAGAATATCCAATTCTTTCTCGGCGGCCGCCAGTGCACCTGAGATAGCAAAAACCGCAATGCCAGCTAGACCAGCATAAAATAACAGATCAAATGTCACAGGTGCTCCTATTTTGGCGCTAGCTAAGTGGTGTGTAATTGACTTTTTTGCCCCCAGCGCGATCAATTTTTTGCGCCAACTCACCAGAGAACTTAATGATTTTTTCAAAAGCAATGGGCTTCACATTAAAGACCGCGTATTTGCCACCCAGAGCGCCGGGCTCTAACATATGAAATTTCAAACCTTCTTCAAGTTCACCATACTTTTCTGTGGCTTTATGCACCATGATTTCCATGAACCAGTCTTGGTTGAATTCTTCATCTTTCACTAATTCGTTGTATTCATCCTTATCATCAGCGATGACTTCGCAATACAAATCCTCAGGACATAAACGCCAAAAGCGATCATCCACATCTTGAATGATGAGGTTAGCAAATTCATTTTCTGCAATGAGGGTTTTGGGCTCAATACCCACCCAACCCCAGTACTGATTAACTGTCTCTAAAATATTCATATAACTGCTTTATTAAGAAAAATAGTAAGTGTTTAGTATAGATGAAAACGCAAAAGGAAAGGTGGCTTAAATTTGGCGTAATTAAAAGGCCAGCATATAGCTGGCCTTTAGTAGGGGTTAACGATTCTTTTTAATGCTACTTGGGCCAGCCAACTGTCCCATTATGTGTGCGTTCGCCTCGACTATTGAGTGTTAAGTTACCATCAACCGCTTGTCCGCCTTGGGCTGTGGCCACAAGCATCACGCATGCTTCAAGGGAGTCACTACCACATTGTTGAGCTGTAATAATGTACTTACCTGATGAGCTAGCTTGTGTCGCATTGTAGTTAAGCTGAGTTAAGTTTGTCGTATAGGTGTATTCATTGGCAAAAAAGTTTTCCTGTGCACGCATGATATCCAGTAGTGCTGTCATGCCATCACCGCGACTGGATCGAATAACGCTATTTTGATATCCAGGAACGGCGATTGATGCAATGATCCCAATGATCACTACGACAATCATTAATTCAATTAAACTAAAGCCTTTTTGGTTCATATGTAATTTACTCGCTTATCTCATTTTGGCGCCAGTACATAGGCGTTAAAAAGCAATTACCTGTGGTACATTTTTGCTTTTGATCTGGACAGGTTCCGTTTGCCTCACAGTCTGGATCTGGAGGGTCACTTCTAAAACGCTCATCATCTATGGTCTCTGTACCTATGGCAATGGTTTTACCCCCGCCTGGGCGATAAATAATAACGGGTCTTGGTGCAATCCCTGAGTGGGTAAGTGTATTGACGGCCTCGATATCGCCATCATTGTCTAGGTCAATGACGCCAGACGCATCCTTCTGACTTATTGCATATACCCTTGATGTACCGGTATCCGCCCCGCAGGTTGCTACGGTGGAGGTCGAGCTTGAAGGGGAGAACGTGGTAAATATAATTGCACCGGCGAATGTTGCAGACTCAGCAAGTACTTTCTCACCAGATGTTTGTAGGTTTACATACCAGCCGCCGCCATTATTAAGCATTTTGTTTAAGCTAGACGTGGTTTCACCCCCTAGCATAATACTTGTGACGTTATAGAGTTTATCGCTTTCAGCGTTTTCGTCATTGGCAAGGATTTGCAAGGTGTCTGGTGCTTGCGTTTTCGTTATGTAAGACGGTGGTGCTGAGTAAGGGTAGTAATCCTTGACCACATAGAAGCGATTCACAACTTCCTTGGTTTTTATTGGATGAGCACGATGGCCGCTACCAATCGCAATTGTCAGGTAATCACCGAACTCTTTATCTTTAACCAATGCAACATTTGGCTTGTTATAGAAACGGCGCTTATTCGCAAGGTCTGAGCCAGCAATTGACGCAATGACACCGCCTTGAGCAAAGTCAGACGCACCTGTATTGCCTTTGTTTATGTCAAATCTAAAAATACGCCCGCCGGTGTCGGCAGCAAAAAAGTAATTAATATAACCGTCGCCAGTAATATCAATAGCAGAAATACTTGCTGGAATGCTATTAACCATATCTGTGATGATTGAATCTGCATTATTGTTACTGGCACTCCATAGAAGTTCGCCGGTTGTTGCGTCTACCATATAAATGGCGTTACCCATGGTATCGGGTTGTGTTGAATCGTTGGAGTCTTGGTTTTCGTCATAACCACCGGCAAAAAGTAAAACATTTCGAGACTGGCCATTTAATACGACTTTAGCAACAGTCATGCGCGACCAAGTTTGCCCAAGTTTATCAAACCCACTGGTCACACCACCTTCAATTTTAAATAGGAATTTAGGGTCGTTACGATTACTAACATCTAGCGCATAATATCCGCGACCACCGCGTCGCATGCCGGCATATAAATAAGCATGCTCGTTAGGCTCTAGTGTGTTTGTCGTTGAATCTAAAATGACATTATTTTGGTTGGCATCCTTGATCCATGCAGTTACAGGACCATCCATACCGTAGGGCCTGTCACCAGCAGCAACGGTACTCTCATAAAAAATCTTTTGAGTTTTATGCAATGCTCTAGGCAAGAATGAGAATACTTCTGCACCTGTTCTTGTGCTTACGCCATGAACAAAACCTTCGTTAGTACCGAAGTAGATCGTACTATCAGGGTTGTCGTCTGTACCACCATAGGTGATTACGATGGGTTCACTGTGTAATGGGTCACCGATTTGTCGACGACTATCTGTGTAACTTGAATCACCATCAATGTCATTTACGTCGCGGCCCTCTACCCATGATTTTAATTTTTCAATTTCAGCCGTACTGGCAGACGTCATTT
>JBFEWA010000493.1:0-1696 GCA_041546605.1 Bermanella sp. | reverse complement strand
TTCTTATCGTTATCCATTGGTGGACGGTCAAGGTAACTGGGGTAGCCCGGATGATCCAAAATCCTTCGCCGCCATGCGTTATACCGAAAGTAAGCTCACCAAATACGCCGATGTTTTGTTGAGCGAATTAGGCCAAGGCACGGTGAATTGGCAACCTAACTTTGATGGTTCATTAGAAGAACCTGTGACTCTGCCATCGCGCCTACCAAACATTTTATTAAACGGTACAACGGGTATCGCGGTTGGTATGGCTACGGATATTCCACCTCATAACTTACGTGAAGTGGCCAACGCGTGTATTCACATGTTGGATAATCCAAAAGCGACTACGCAAGAATTGATTCAATTTATTCCAGGGCCAGACTTCCCAACGGATGCTGAAATCATCACGCCAAAAGCGGACATGCAGAAAATGTATGAAACCGGTCGTGGCAGCGTGAAGATGCGTGCCGTGTACACCATGGAAGATGGCGACATCATTATTACGGCATTACCGCATCAGTGTTCAGGCAATAAAGTGCTAGAACAAATCGCGGATCAAATGCAGAAGAAAAAACTGCCAATGGTAACCGATTTACGTGACGAGTCGGATCACGAAAATCCAACCCGCTTGGTGATTACGCCTAAATCCAATCGTGTGGATGTGAATCAATTAATGAATCACTTATTCGCCACAACGGACTTAGAAAAAAGCTATCGCGTTAACATGAACATGATTGGTATCGACGGTCTACCTCAGGTTAAGACCTTAAATACCATCATTAGCGAGTGGCTCGAATATCGTACCGAAACCGTACGTCGTCGTTTGCAACATCGTTTAGAAAAAGTATTGGCGCGCTTGCACATCTTAGATGGTTTGCTGGTAGCCTTCTTGAACATCGACGAAGTGATCGAAATCATTCGTACCCAAGATAACCCAAAACAAGAATTCATTAAGCGTTTTGGTTTGTCTGAAATTCAAGCCGAAGCCATCCTTGAATTGAAATTACGTCATTTAGCCAAGCTTGAAGAAATGCGCATTCGTGGCGAGCAAGACGAATTGCAAAAAGAGCGTGAAAGTTTAGAGAAAACCTTAGGCTCTGAGCGCCGCATGAAGACCTTGGTGAAAAAAGAAATCACTCAAGATGCTGAAACCTATGGTGACGAACGTCGCAGCCCAATGGTAACCCGCCAAGAAGCACAAGCACTGTCTGAAACCGATCTAATGGGTGCAGACCCAGTGACGGTTGTGTTGTCTGAAAAAGGCTGGATTCGTGCGGCCAAAGGACATGATGTGGACGGCACCACCTTAGCCTATAAATCTGGTGATAAATTCTTAAGCCAGGCCAACGCTAAAACTAATCAGCAAGCAGCGTTTATCGACAGCAAAGGGCGCAGCTATAGTATTAACATTCATGGCCTGCCGGGTGCCCGTGGTTACGGTGAGCCCGTTACCGGCTCCATTAACTTACAAGCTGGTGCTGTATTAAGCGCCATGATTGTGGGACAAAATAAAGACCAGTACTTATTAGCCAGTGAATCCGGTTACGGTTTTATCACCACATTTGAAGAGATGTTGTCGAAAAACAAAGCGGGTAAAGCGCTATTAAATAAACCGGACGATAAGAAATTACACAATCCGGTTAAAGTGCAAGATCTGGACAAAGATTGGGTGGTAGCTGTGAGCAATGAAGGCCGTCTATTAACCTTCCCGGTG
>JBFEWA010000162.1:0-6995 GCA_041546605.1 Bermanella sp. | reverse complement strand
CTCCCATGGAACACCCGGCCACACTTTTAATGTCATAACCACGCTCTAATACCGCACGAATAACCCCAATGTGGGCATAGCCGCGCGCACCACCACTTCCTAATACAAGGGAAATCGACTTCATTATTTTTTAAGCTCTACCAATTCAATTCGATCAGACAATTCTTTGCGCGGCATCACCGCACCAGCACCGTGGGCATACAGGTTTTTAATGAACCCACCCGCATTCGCCACTTGATCCAACAAACCATTGGCTTCGGTTTGGGTTTTCTCGATTAAACGTTGATCTTCTAATCCACCATAACGGTGCACCACTAGGGCAAATTTTTTCGTGGGATGATCCAGTAATAATTGTTTAATCCAATTTACTTGCCCATCACGTAAAGAGGCTTCGCCACCCAGTTTGCTTAACGTGATGTAACCCTGTTCGAATAAGGTTTGTTCTTGGCCTTTTTGTACAAAGCCATCCAGCTTATCTACTTGGTTTTTGTCCAATTGGATCTTTTCAACATAGGCATAAACCCGTTTCGCACTGCGCTCAGAAGTATAAATCAACCAAACCTCTGGACGCTTTGTATCTGTTAGCCCGACCCAATAAAACTGATCACTGTCGCGACCATACAAAATAGATTGACCAAATACCTGGTTGGCAAAGTCATTACTTAAACCACAGCTACGCCCTTGGCACTGAAATAAAGTCGCTGTATTTTTGGCCAGCTGGTCCTTAAGGCTGTTAAATGCTTCTTCACTGGAATGCCCCACAGGCAACTGCCACAACCAATGCTGAACCTTACCCCCTAAGCGCACATCGGCTTCGGGTTTAATGTTGGTGCTGATTCTTTGAATCGCCCCCAAAATCAGCCAATAATCCTTTTCTTGGCGAACGCCAGAATCTTTCTCTGTACTGCCTGTTATAGGCTCAATGGCCATCGCCCCTTGAACACAGAGAAATAATACTAAGCCCTGAACAATTTTTGTTACCATGTGGCTACCTTGCTCCCTTTGTTTCATTCATGAGTCCATCGGTTTTATCGTGACCCAATTATATTGTATACACTGTACCCTACCAATGGCCCAATGTATTTGCCAATGGTCCCCCCAAATCACCTTACCCTTGCCGTGTACTCTGCTGTTCCACCCTAATGAGCCTCACAAGCGCAACAATACAGGGCGATTACTAAAGCGTGCCACGAATATTCAAAGCACCATCTGGCATCGTTTAAAAAACACACAACAAGCTGAAGCGTTTGCGCAATATGGATTGCTTTACCCAGTAGACGAAAACCAAGCCCCTGAGTTCCATCAACCTAATGCACAAGCTAGCCAACCTGCAATCAAGGGCTTGCTTATCATTGATGCCACCTGGCAACAATCACAAAAAATGCTGCGACAAAGCCCTTGGCTGAGGGATCTGCCCCGTATTGGCATTGAAACTCAAACCAGCCAGTACACCTTAAGACGCAACCAACAAGATCAAGGTTTAAGCACCCTAGAAAGTTTAGCCTATTGGTTAATTGAACAGAATCAAAGGAATTGTGGTCAAGAACTGTTACACTTTTTGCAAACGTTTCAAGCCGCCTTTTTAAAGGCCAGACAAGCCGGACAACTTAAATAGTATGCGACACACCACTTTTAAAACGAGTCTTTTACTCTCTGCCATTCTGAGCGTATCAGGTTGTCAGTTGATGACCCAACCTGACACTCAAGCTGCCCCTGTCATCACGTCAGAGCAGCGTGAAGAAGCACAACAAGCGGCACAAACCTTAATTGATGACTATAGCCATTGGGAATTATCCAGCAGCCCTATGTTGCAAGCGTATCGCGGCTTAAAAACCAATTACTCTAAATGGGATGACATCTCAGAGGCCTACCAGCAAGAGCAGTTCGAGCAAGAAAAAGGCTTTTTGCAACGAGCCAATGCCATCAATTTAGCGGCATTAGATTCCAATACAGCATTGAGCGTTCAACTGCTGAAAACCCAATTGCAGCAAGACGTGGATCATTACCCTTACCGTTTATTAAATTTCCCCATCAATCAGATGTTCGGGTTACACAGTGAGATCCCCCACTTTCTCATGAACATCCATCAGGTGGAAAACATCGAAGACGCCCGCCATTACACCAACCGAGTGAAAGCGGTAGCGGAATTAATTGATGAGCTCATCGTTCAGCTTAAGCTACGAGAAGCCCAAGGCATTCGCCCCCCAAGCTTTGCCTATGATGCTGTGATTGAAGCCTGTGAGTCATTCATTACTGGCTACCCAATTGAGCGCAGTAAAATTCATAATATTATTTGGAGCGATTTCTTACAGAAACTTGCGCCATTGGGCCTGTATGACTCCAGTTCAAAAATCCTAAAAGATCGCCTTGAATATTATTTAAAGAAATTCTACAAGCCGGCCTATAGCAAGCTCATCAAACACCTTAAAGCACAAAAAGCATTGGCATCGGCCAATACTGGATTGCATCAGTTTAGTAACGGCAAAGAATATTACGATTTACGCCTACAAGAGATCACCACCACGGATCTTAGCGCCGAACAAATTCATCAATTGGGCTTGAATGAAATTGCTCGCATAAAGGCAGCCATAGAAGCATTGCTACCAAAACTGGGGCAAAGCTCTCTAGCATCCCTGTTCGAATACACACGCAATGAGAAGAGCCTGTATTTCAGTGATAACGAACAAGCCATTGCACAATCAAAAGCGTACATTAAATCTATGAACGCCCAATTAGGTCGCGCCTTTAAGGACATACCTAATATCCCAATGGAAGTATTGGCCGTAGAAGAATACCGAGAGTCCAGTGCACCTGTGGCGTTTTATCAAAGCCCAAGCGACGATGGCAAACGCCCTGGGCGCTATTATATGAACGGCTCAAAACTCAATGAAATGCCAGCCTTCCAATTTGAAGCCTTGGCCTATCATGAAACCATTCCCGGGCATCACCTTCAGACTATCTTTGCACAGCAAAGCCAATCCATTCCTGAGTTTCGACGCCACAATCATTTCACTGCCTATAGCGAAGGTTGGGGATTATATGCTGAAGCCTTAGCGAAAGAACTGGGCGCTTATCAGGACCCATGGAATGAGTACGGCCGTTTACTTATGGAGTTGTGGCGCGCTAATCGCTTAGTGATTGATACATGATTACATTACTACGGATGGGACATGGAACAAGCGCTGGCATTTCGTTTAGCCAACACGCCATTTTCTGAAGAAGATTCATTAAACGCCATTAAGCGCTACTTGGTTATGCCAGGGCAAGCCACAGCGTATAAAGTGGGTCAGCTGAAATTTTTAGAGTTAAAACAATTCGCCCAAGAAGAACTTGGACGAAAATTTGATCTAGCCAGCTACCACACGTTTATTTTGCAACTTGGGCCTCTCCCCCTTTCACTTCTAGAAAAAGAAGTTAAAGCTTGGGTTCAGGACCAAAAGGCTTAAACACAATCAGCATACGCGGCAACAGGGTTAGTACTAAGATTAACGCAATCAACATGGCTAACCCTGTTAATAAGCCAAAGTAAATGGTAGGAATAAAGTTCGACAGCGCCAAAATAGAAAAGCCCACTATCACGGTTAACGATGTGTAATACACCGCTTTACCAATAGAGCCGTGACAATTCTCCACCGCCTGCTGATAGTTTTTCACCACCGTAAATTCTTCGGTAAATCTGTGTATGTAATGGATAGTATCGTCTACCGCTATACCTATGGTGATCGCCGCAATAGTAATGGTCATCATATCCAATGGGATACCCGCCCACCCCATTACAGCCAACACCACACCCGCACTTAACAAGTTAGGCACAATGGCAATTAAGGCCAGTTTCCATGAACGGAACAGCAACATAAACATCAGCATGATACCGATGAACACAGCACCCAAGGTTAGAATTTGCGATGTAAATAAGCTCTGCAGCATGTTGTTATAAAGCACCATCATGCCTGCAATCATGAACTCGTCTTGCTTGAGCCCTAGCTCTTGCTGCAAGTCCCGCTCAATGCGCTGTAGCAACTCTGCCCGCTGTAAATCTGGCTGACTGTCGTAGATGCGTAAGCTGATACGCGCCTGGCCATCTTCAGGTGAAACATACGGGTCCAACACAATGGATTTGAATTCATCTGGTATGGCGCTGTATAAAAGCGCCAGTTCGAAGCTACCAAGCTCTGCACCGTTGATTTTTTCCGCCACCTCAACCATGGTAACCAGTGAAATCACCTTACCGATTTCCGGCTGAGCATCTAAATAGGCATGAACTTTCTTAATGCGATCTACTTTTTCGGTGGTAAACCAGTATTTGGTGGGATCTTCTTTTTCTTCTTCATCAAAGAAGAAATCATCATTCTCTTCACTTTCCCATTCTTGATTAACTACAGGGAAATTCAGCACCACTTCTAAAGGGGTCGTGCCCCCTAGGCGCTGATCAATCACCTTCATGCCTTGATGAATCTCAGTGGATTCTTTGAAGTAACTGATAAAACTATTTTCTACTTTTAACTGCGCTAAACCGGCCACCACTAAAACCGCCAAGACTAAGCTGGCCGATAATAATTTGCGTCCGTGTTTTAGCGTAATCCAGAGAAATAAATCCGTAATAGGACTGTGATTTTTTGCATTAGCCGCTTCAGTCCCCTTGCCTACGAGCAATACAAAAATAGGAAACAAGATAAAGACAATACACAAGGCCACGAAGACCCCGGTGGCCATCATCCAACCAAAATCGATTACCGGTCTAATTCCACTGAAAATTAAAGAATTAAACGCCACCATGGTGGTCAAGGCCATGTATAAACAAGGTTTAAACATATGACCCACGGTTTCTTTAATTAAATCGTACTGTGTGGCATTGGGGTGATCACTGTGGGCTTCGCGGTAACGCACGATCAAGTGAATACACATGGACATGGCCATAATCAGCAGCAAGCTCACAAAATTGCTGGATATAACCGTCACACGCCAATTAAATAAACCTAACACCCCCACCATCACCGCAACGGTTAAGGTACAACACCCTAGCGCAATTACGACCCAGCGTACGCGTCTGAAAATAAATAACAGCGTGATCACTAAAAACAAGAACACGCCCATGCCAAAGGTGTACATGTCACTTTCCACATAAGTGATCATGTCATCGGCGATCATGGGCACACCGCCCAAATAAATTTCTGCCTGAGCCTGGTAAGGTTTTATCACTTCACGAATTTTTAGAATATCTTGATGCAGAATTTGCGCATTTTTCGCGTTTAATTCTTTGATGGAAGCATTGAGCTGACTTAGCTTAGCAAGCTCTTGGGTTGATAAGTGGTCAATCTCTTGTTTGTTCCACAGTGCCTCTCTGGCCTTGGTGAGTTCTCGGTGGCGATGATCAAACGGACGATTAATTTGAATAGCGGTTGTATTGTGCTCTAGATTTAGCAGCATATTGTTATAGAGCGGACTATCTGCCAGCTCCTTCTTTGCCGCTTCCACATCCACTTTTGGATGTTCAAGGTTCTTAATGTTGTCTAATAAATCCGTAACCGGAACAGGCGGGTTTTCTAGTAAAGGGACATCAAGCAAGGAGTATATAGAGGCAACACGGGGCAGCGCTTTTAAATCATCTCTTATCTGCTTTAAAAGACTCAAAGACGCTTCAGAGAACAATGGCCAAGGCGGTGTATAAGTGACAATTAAGAATTCACTGCTACCAAAGCGCTCTGAAACCGTACGATAATTAGCCAAGTCCTGGTCGTTTTCCAGCACCAGAGACTCAGCTGAGGCGTCTAATTCAAAATTAGTTGCCCCTTGGAGTATCAAGAGCATGACTAACCCCATAACGATTAATGCTCGTACGGGGTAAGCGAGTACGTGGTGCTGATAAAACTTTGCTAAACGCGACATATAAAGAAAAACAACTATTTTGTGTAAACAGCTGGCCTTTATAAAAGTATGGCGCTTAACATGCAAGGGCTAGAATCGAACAAACTGTTACATTTTAAGCCAGTTCATAAATTCAGCTAACTGCGATACCGCAAATGGGAATGCAATTGTGCAAGAGAACCCATAATGCCCAAGGCGGTTTGTTGCTGCATACATTGCACGGCTTCAAGAATCTGTATCAATCGCTCAAATTCTATACACAACTCCAGGGGCGCCTGGGTTTCATGGAGCAATTCCAGATAACAGCAGACATATTCATAGCTCTCACGCAGCTGAATATTAAACTGTGCATCATCAGATGACTCCAAGGTGGCGAGCAACTCTTGCACCTTAAGCAGCTCTTTTGCCCCTTCACTGTCCCCATATAGGGACTCATGACAGATAAAGCGGCGTAAAAAGAGAATGCTGGATTGCAAAATATTGGCGTATTGCTCAGCACTGGGTTTGACACACGCCATAGCCTGCCAGTCCGGCAGATCATTATTATGGCGTTTGTTGTTATTTTTGCGGTTAGGATCAATTGACGGTGTCATAAAGCTGTCCTTTAGGTAATTCCAGCCAGTTTATTGCGATTACCGTGCCAATATATCACCACTATTGTGAAAGAAGGGTTACAGCTTGGACTGCTTATGCTTCGCCAAGGCCTTGATATGCCGACGCACTCCCCAATACACCAAGCCCAAGACAATGGGCATGGCGACACCGGATGCGATCTTAGAATCCAATTGAATCCCCCAACGGGCCATCCCCTCAAAGCCGTAACCAAGCAAACTCAGCAAATAATAGCTAATGGCCACTACAGATAAGCCTTCTACGGTTTGCTGTAACCTTAATTGCAAACTGGAGCGCCGATCCATGGATGCCAACAGCTTTTGATTTTGGCTTTCGATGCTCACTTCAACACGAGTGCGCAACAAACTGGTGGTGCGGTGAATACGACGACTCAAGTCTTCTAAGCGATCTCGCACACTATTACAGGTACGAATACCAGGCGTTAAACGACGTTCGAGAAACTCACGCATGGTTTGCATACCCGAGATGCGCTGTTCAAACACCTGCTCCAAACGTTT
>JBFEWA010000126.1:0-7999 GCA_041546605.1 Bermanella sp. | reverse complement strand
CTAGACCCGTTTTACTCCAACGGGCAAAAGAGCTACATCAACAACCAATGGACTGGGGCAAAAGCTCGTAGCTATGTGGATACATTAAAAAGCTGGGGCGTGATTTTTGAAGCCTATCGCTCAAGCTCTGTGACTAACACCTTCTTGGTGGGGGATGAAAATAAAGGCCTGCTCAATAAGACGGCATTTGTTGAGCTGAAACCTTGGTACTTTAACTATTTCCAACAAGCAGAAAAACACGGCGCTGCGGTTTGGCATTACCTGTGGTCATTTGATTTCGCGATTCCTTCTATTAAAGATTCATCCGATCAAGGCTTAAGCGCCAAAACGGGTGATACCCGCGTGAAAGCATTGATGGACGGCAACAAACGTCTAATTCATGATTTGGGTGCTTACACCAAGAGCCCAGGAGATGACCGCTTCAAATACGGCAATCGTCTATAATTCTCAATCTATAAGCAAGACCCTTAGGGGTCTTGTTTAATAAAGCAACCAATTTACCTATTTTGACCCCGCTTTAACCGGCTTTTTCACTGTTTACATCCGCTATCTGATACACACTTCAATGAATAGATTCACTTCACTACCGCTCCATTTTTTGGCCTAAAAATGGATTTTGCCCGCTTTTGCTTTGCATAAGCGGGCGTTTTTTAGACATTAAACAGGCCCTGAGCGTGACTCATTGTACCTAATGCGTTACCACTGGGATCTTGATTAATGGTGGTGCTTCAATCACCAAGAACTTATCTAGAATGGCGTGAAAATAAACGAGGAGTAATCTCAATATGCTCAACACCCTCAATCATTTCCTCATCTAAAACCGTCACGGCTAATGCCAGCATATCCTCTTCGGCATAATAAAATGCATCCAGTGCAGAGCCTTCTTTACGAGGGAGCTTGTCATTAATTAAATCCACACTCACCCAAAAGAAATACTGTTCGCCATCTTCATTAGCGATTTCAAAGTGCACTTCTGTTTCGCCATTTTCATACCAAGCACTTACAAAAAACCAATCACTCATTGATACAACCTAATTCAATCATAACCTTTACATATTCTAACGACATACACGCATAAGCTTCCGGGACACCGAACCAGCCAACATGAGCACAAAAAAAGCCGAATCAATCATGATTCGGCTTTTTTTGTAGAGGCACGTTTTAATTATAAAAAATTAAAACTGGTCCGCTGCCATTTCATACAAGCAGTCCGCACCACCTTTCACCGCTTCACTTAGAGAAATGTAGCGAGGAAGTAGACGCTTAACAAAGAAACGCGCAGTAGCAAGCTTGTTCGCGTAGAAAGGTTCAGAACCTTCTTTCGCAAGGGCTTTTTCTGCCATCATTGCATACATGTAAGCGAATGACGTGTAACCAAATACTTGTAAGTATTCAACAGAAGACGCACCGATTTCGTTAGCGTTGGATTGCGCTTTATCCATTACCCACTCAGTTAGGTCTGCAAGGTTTGCAAGCGCCGCTTTCAATGGATTGATGAATTCAGCCATTTTTTCATTGCCTTCTTGAGAGGCGATGAACTGGTTGATTTCTTCTGCGTAAATTTTGAAGAATGCACCGCCGTTAGCAGCAATCTTACGACCGATCAAATCAAGTGATTGGATACCGTTGGTACCTTCGTAGATTTGAGTAATACGGATATCACGTACGTGTTGCTCTTGGCCCCACTCACGAATGAAACCGTGACCACCAAATACTTGCTGACCAGCAACCGCTGATTCTAGCGCAAGATCGGTTAGGAAAGACTTAACCACAGGCGTTAGCAATGAGATCATGGCTTCTGCGTTCTTCTTCACGTCTTCATCGTCAGAGAACTTAGACAGGTCTAACCATTTAGAAGCATAAGTAGAGAACGCACGAGAACCTTCAGTGTTCGCACGCATAGTTAATAGCATACGACGTACGTCTGGGTGCACGATGATTGGGTCAGCGGCTTTATCTTTAGCAACTGGGCCAGTTGGCGCACGAGATTGAATACGATCGTTGGCGTAAGTTACCGCGTTTTGGTAAGAGTTTTCAGCAACGCCTAAACCTTGGATACCTACCGCAACACGCTCGTAGTTCATCATGGTGAACATGGCCGCAAGACCTTTGTTTTCTTCACCCACTAACCAGCCTTTCGCACCATCAAAGTTCATCACACACGTGGCAGAACCTTTGATACCCATTTTGTGTTCGATTGAACCACAACCCATGGTGTTACGCTCACCTAGAGAGCCGTCTTCGTTCACTAGGAACTTAGGCACTAGGAATAAAGAGATACCTTTAGGGCCAGCAGGGGCACCAGGCAGTTTGGCTAGTACAAGGTGGATGATGTTCTCCGCCATGTCATGCTCACCCCAGGTGATGAAGATTTTAGTACCAGAGATAGCGAAAGAACCATCTGCATTTGGCTCAGCCTTGGTACGGATAATACCTAGGTCAGTACCACAGTGTGGCTCGGTTAAGTCCATGGCACCGGCCCAAACACCTGAGTACATGTTTGGCAGATACTTTTCTTTCAATTCTTGGCTGCCGTGAGCGTTTAGAGACAAACACGCACCCGCAGTCAACATAGGCGCTAGACCGAAAGAGATGTTAGAGCCTTGAACCATTTCTTCTACTTGGCCCACAAGCATCTTAGGCATGCCCATACCACCAAATTCAGGGTTACCACCTAGGCCACCCCAGCCGCCTTCACAGTAAGTGGCGTAAGCTTCTTTAAAGCCTGGAGGCGCAGTTACTTCGCCGTCGTTCCATTTAGAACCGTTTTCGTCGCCTTCACGGTTTAATGGGGCTAGAACCTGTGCAGCGATTTTACCGGCTTCTTCTAAGATGGCGTCCGCTGTATCAGGGTCAACCACTTCTGCTAAACGTGGGTTTTCGGCCCACATGGCTGGCGCATCAAAAACTTCATTTAGCAAGAAGCGCATGTCGCGCAAAGGAGCGTTATATTCAGGCATATCTAATCCTCATTTCCTGTTGGCAGCTTGATGTTATGCTGCCTGACCTTGTTTTTCGCGGGCGTATAGTAATACAACTAAACGACTTTTTCCCGTTTTTAGGGGGCTATTTAGGCCTTTCACAAACCCAAACCCTCTAAAAGAGTCGAAAACATGGCTCACGCGGTTTTCAGCGTAAGTCCTATAAAGCAAAAAGCCGCACCCTTAAGGTACGGCTTCTCGATCTGTTTAGATCATTGCTTAGAACGCAAAGTGTTCTTCAGCTAGATCCATCACAGTGTCAGCACCGGCTAGCATAGTAGCAGCGTGTGCCTTAGTACGTGGCAAGATACGAGTGAAGTAGAAACGAGCCGTTGTTAGTTTGGCTTTGTAGTAATCTTCTTCAGTAGTACCAGCAGCTAGAGCGTCTTGCGCCGCTTTTGCCATTTTCGCCCATAGGTAAGCTAGGGTTACGTAACCAGAGTACATTAGGTAATCAACAGACGCAGAACCTACTTCTTCACGGTTCTTCATAGCCGTCATACCGATCTTCATGGTTAGATCGCCCCACTCTTTGTTTAGCTCAACAAGAGGTGCTACGAATTGCGCTAGTTCTTCGTTGTCCGCTTGTTCTTTACAGAAAGTGTGAACCATCTTAGTGAAGTTCTTCAAAGATTGACCTTGAGTCATAAGAACTTTACGGCCTAGAAGGTCAAGGGCTTGGATACCAGTAGTACCTTCGTAGATAGTAGAGATACGAGTATCACGAACGATTTGCTCCATACCCCACTCAGCGATGAAACCGTGACCACCGAATACTTGCATACCTAGGTTAGCAGACTCACAGCCTACTTCAGTTAGGAACGCTTTCGCGATTGGCGTTAGGAAACCTAGTAGCTCATCAGCGGCTTTACGCGCTTCTTCGCTTTCGCCTTTGTGTACGATGTCGTTTTGTTGTGCAGTTAGGTAAACCAACGCACGACCACCTTCAGCGAATGCTTTTTGAGTTAGAAGCATACGACGAACGTCTGGGTGAACGATGATTGGGTCAGCTGCTTTCTCAGGGGCTTTAGGGCCAGATAGAGAACGCATGGCTAGACGATCTTTTGCGTAAGCTAGTGCACCTTGGAAAGAACCTTCACACGCAGTCGCACCTTGTAGTGCAGTACCGATACGTGCAGTGTTCATGAAGGTGAACATGCAGTTTAGACCTTTGTTTTCAGGTCCGATTAGGAAGCCTTTCGCGCCATCGAAGTTCATTACGCAAGTAGCGTTACCGTGGATACCCATTTTGTGTTCGATAGAACCACAGGTAACCGCGTTACGATCAGCTACTTCACCGTTTTCAACGTTGAACTTAGGCACGATGAATAGAGAAATACCTTTAGTACCTTCTGGCGCACCTGGTAGACGAGCTAGAACGATATGAACGATGTTATCGGCCATGTCGTGCTCACCGGCAGAGATGAAGATTTTAGTACCAGAAATAGAGTAAGAACCATCAGCATTTGGCTCAGCTTTGGTTTTTAGGATACCTAGGTCAGAACCACAGTGAGGTTCAGTTAGACACATGGTACCAGTCCACTCACCGCTTACTAGTTTAGTAAGGTAAGTTTCTTTTTGCTCGTCAGTACCCCAAGTAGAAAGGGTGTTCATGGCACCGTGAGACAGACCAGGGTACATACCCCAAGACCAGTTAGCCGTACCCACCATCTCAGACATGATAGTGCCTAGAGATTCAGGTAGACCTTGACCGCCTACAGCTTCATCGTGAGCCATTGAAGGCCAGCCGCCTTCTACGAACTGCTGGTAAGCTTCTTTAAAACCAGTTGGTGTTGTTACAGAACCGTCTTCGTGACGAGTACAACCTTCGATGTCACCAGTACGGTTAAGAGGTGCTAAAACGTTTTCACAGAATTTTGCACCTTCAGAGATGATGGCATCCACCATGTCAGGAGTTGCAACATCAGCATATGCAGGAAGGCTGGCGTAGTGACCAGGCATATCCAACACTTCATCAAGTACGAATTTAATTTCACGTAACGGGGCTTTATATTCTGGCATGGTAACCTCTTAGCCTACTTTTTGACTCTCACAGAGCCGTTGGTTGTTCATGTAAAAAGCTGGTCAACCCAAGCTTCTCTCTCATTTGCCAATCAAACCTTGTATAAGAAATAGTCTGATTTAGCGTAAACTTCAAACAAGTGTTTGAAACATACGTTTGCAAGTGAAACTTGTCAAGGGTTTGCCTAAGCCTTTACTGCTCAAATAAACGACAAGTATAGACCCATATCTCAGCCCGTAAGGCGTAATCAGCCCATAAAACAAGCGTTTGAATATTTTTACGTAGAAAAGAGGGAAATGGATTGTTTTCCGCTGAAAATGCTATTTGAAGGGGTTTGCTCGCGAAAAAAATGGGGATTTAGCGGTTTCTCCCCGCTAAAACCCAATTTTTCTCTAAGTAAGCTGGATTATTTGAACGAAGTACGGTCTTGGAAAGGCTTAGGCGCCTTGCCTTTCGCCAAACCATTAGCCATGGCGGTGCGCTGGTTTTTACGTCCCAATAATCGCAGCTGAGTGATACGCTCCCATAATAAAGCGCCACGGGTGTCTTTCTTCCAGGTTTTCTTGAACAGATACTTGGTAGCGGCGATGGCATCTGGGCTTTTTTCGCAGATGACGCGAGCCAGGGCTTCGGCCTCGGCGAGAGGATCGGCGCTCACCTTGCTGATCAGGCCATACTCGGCCCCTTCCTCACCACTAAAGAAGCGTCCTGTCATGGTGAGTTCCTGTGCAATGTCCACTCGAGTCAAACGGGATAAGGTCACCATGCCGCTCATATCGGGAATCAAACCCCATTTCATTTCTAAAATAGACAGGTTGGCATCTGGCGTGGCAATACGGTAGTCGCAACACAAAATAATCTGCATGCCGCCACCAAAACAATTGCCGTGAACCACTGCAATGACAGGCACAGGCAGATCTCGCCAGATATGCGCCACACGCTGGAACATGTTGTCTTTGCCCCATGGCAATTTGACAAAAAACTGAGGAATCATGGTTGGGGTTTTAGAAACGGCGGCAAAATCCAAACCGGCGCAAAAACTTGGACCTTCCCCTTTCATGATGACGCAGCGAATGGTGCGATCTTTACGAATGCGCTTGGCGGTGGCCACCAATTCCACAAACATCTGCTTATCTAAGCCATTGTGTTTATCTGGGCGATTAAGCGTCACATAAGCAATTTGATCGACTACATCTAAAAGCACGCGAGATTGAGAGGCTGTCATAGAAATTTCTTTTCATCATTATCAATAAAAGCGCAGGCCAGCCTGCGCGAAAGTAGCAACATTAAACGCAAATCACACTGGGTTGTCGATATCGATAAATTCCACATCCAATGAGAATTCCTGCGCAAGGTGCTCACCTAAGGCTTTGGCCCCATAACGCTCGGTGGCGTGATGACCCGCTGCATAAAAGTGAGTACCAGACTCACGGGCATTGTGCACGCTGGGCTCGTTAATCTCGCCGGTTAAAAACGCATCTATGCCTTGATTAATGGCGTACTGCATATAACTTTGCGCGCCCCCTGTACACCAGGCTATGGTTTCGATGATGTCGTCTTCTTCCCCTATGTGCTGCGGCATACGATTTAATCTAAGGGCAATGTGTTCACTTAATTCACCGGCACGCATGGGCTGAGATAAACGCCCGACATTGCCCGGCACCCGCTTATCATTGGGGTCTAAAGGTCCTGTGGTTTCAAAGTCCAACACCTCGGCCAATTGCACGTTATTGCCCCACACCGAGTGACTGTCTAACGGCAAATGATACGCCAGCAAACTAATGTCATGTTGTAACAAGGTTTGGATGCGCTGCTTTTTAATGCCCACGATGGCCTCTGGCTCCCCTTTCCAGAAATACCCATGGTGTACCAAAATGGCATCGGCTTTATGAGCCACCGCAGCATCAATTAAATCTTGGCAAGCGGTCACACCCGTGACTATCTTGAATACCTCGCCTGTGCCTTCCACTTGCAAACCATTTGGGCAGTAATCGCGAAACTGATCCACTTGCAGTTCACGATTTAAATAACTGACTAACGTGTTTAGCTTCATATCCCATTCTCATTTGCGTAAACTTGCCCCCATTCTCGAAGATTTGGTGGTCAGATGCAAAAGCCTGGTTTTATATCTTGGTCAATCCTTATGGGACTGGTGATCGCCAGCCTCGCACTTCACTTCGTGCCCAACTCGGCTCTGCAAAATCAGCCTGTGAAATCCTATGCCGCAGCGGTTGATCGTGCAGCCCCTTCGGTGGTGAACATTTACACCAGCAAAACCGTGCGCCAACAAGTACACCCTTTGTTGAACGATCCTTTCTTTCGCCGCTTTTTCGATCGTGCACCCATGCCGAAAAGCCGCATTCAAAACAGTTTGGGATCAGGGGTCGTCATTGCGGAACCAGGGTTAATTTTGACCAACAATCATGTGATCGAAGGGGCCGATGAAATACTAGTAGCTCTACACGATGGCCGCACCAGCAATGCCCGCGTCATTGGCAAAGACAGCGAAACCGATTTAGCGTTACTCAGAATTGAATTGGACGACGTGCCTGTGATTACGTTTTCCCGACAGCGCTCATTACGTGTGGGGGACATTACGCTCGCCATCGGTAATCCATTTGGTGTGGGGCAAACGGTAACCATGGGTATCGTCAGTGCCACTGGGCGCAATCAATTAGGCATCACCACCTATGAAGATTTCATTCAAACCGATGCGGCGGTGAACCCAGGGAATTCCGGCGGCGCTTTAGTCAACGCAGACGGCGCACTGGTGGGCATTAATACCGCCATTTACAGTAAATCCGGTGGTAATCAAGGCATTGGCTTTGCTATCCCTTTAAACCACGCCTTACGAGTAGTGGCGGATTTATTGCAATACGGGCACGTGATTCGCGGTTGGCTAGGTTTGGAAACACAAGAACTTTCCAGCAGTTTAAAGCAAGCCTTTGGTTTACCTGAAACCCTGCACGGCCAAGTGGTGGTAGGCGTGGTGGAT
>JBFEWA010000007.1:0-22952 GCA_041546605.1 Bermanella sp. | reverse complement strand
ATCGAGTGCAGCAAGCCATGAACACAGAAGTGTGTTCTGTGTATGTGTATAACTCAGATACCAAGCGTCATATTCTGCGCGCCACCAAGGGTTTGAACCCGGAATCTGTGGGCAAGGTTAGCCTGAAAAATAACGAAGGCTTAGTGGGTTTTGTGGCCGCCCGTGAAGAGCCCATCAACCTAGATGACGCCTCTAAACACCCTAAATTTCATTTCCTATCTGGCACAGGCGAAGAAAAGTTTAATAGCTTTTTAGGTGTGCCCATCATTCATCAAAAACGTATTTTAGGCGTGTTGGTTGTGCAGCAATCGGCGCGGCGCAAATTTGATGAAAGCGAAGAAGCCTTCATGGTGACCATGTCGGCACAGCTTGCTGGGGTATTGGCCCATGCCGAAGCCACAGGCCAAGTCTTAGAAAACCCAGACCCGACAAAGCGTAAGAAAATCAAACAAGATGTGGTGATCAAAGGGGCCGCCGCCGCTCCGGGTATCGCCATTGGTACCGTGGTGGTGTTATCTCCTACCGCTGATTTATATGATGTACCGGATCGTAAAGCCGCCAGTATCGATGACGAAATTGAGCGTTTCCAACAGGCCATTGATGGCGCCCGTGCGCAAATCAAACAAGTAGGTGAAGCGTTAAAAGATTTACGTCCAGAAGAGCAAGCCCTGTTTGATGTGTACATTCGCATGCTGGATGACGATGCCCTTGGCAGTGAAGTGATTCGCCGCATTAAAGAGAATCAGCAATGGGCGCAAGGGGCGTTGCGCGATGTGATTTTTGAATATGTGGCGCACTTTGATCGCATGGATGATGCCTATTTGCGTGAACGGGCAACGGACATAAAGGATTTAGGGGCGCGTGTACTAGCGCAATTACAAGATACAGCGGAATTGATTTCGGATATGGATTTTCCGCAAAACACCATTCTCGTCAGTGAAGAATTAACCCCTTCCATGCTAGGGGAAGTGCCGGAAAATAAATTAGTGGGATTGGTGAGTGCCAAAGGCTCTTCTAACTCCCACGTTGCCATCTTGGCTCGTGCCATGGGCATTCCCACCATTATGGGGGCCGTAGATTTACCGGTTAAACGCATGGATGGCATTCAGTTAGTGGTGGATGGCTATCGCGGATACTTATATACCCATCCGTCGCAGCGCATGTTGGATCAATTCCAAGCCATTGTCGAAGAAGAAAAAGCCTTAGTCGAAGGCTTAGAAGCCATTAAAGATTTACCGGCACAAACCACAGATGGTCACCGTTTAAGTTTGTTTGTGAACACAGGTTTAATTACCGATGCCTTGCGCTCTTTAGATAAAGGGGCCGAAGGAGTGGGTTTGTATCGTACCGAAGTGCCGTTCATGATGCGTGAACGCTTCCCGTCGGAAACGGAGCAAGCACAAATATATCGCTCTCAGTTAGAAGCGTTTGCGCCACAACCTGTGACCATGCGGACCTTGGATATCGGCGGGGATAAAGCGTTAACCTACTTCCCTATTGAAGAAGATAATCCGTTTTTGGGATGGCGCGGCATTCGTGTGACCTTGGATCACCCTGAAATTTTCTTGTTGCAAGTGCGCGCCATGTTAAAGGCCAGTCATGGTTTGAATAATTTAAAAATCATGTTGCCCATGATCACCAGCATCAGCGAAGTGGAAGAAGCATTGCACTTTATTTACCGCGCGTATCAAGAGGTGTTGGAAGAAGGCATTGACGTGACCATGCCAAAAGTGGGGGTCATGATCGAAGTGCCCGCGGCTGTGTATCAAGCAAAACAGTTAGCCAGCATGGTGGATTTTTTGTCGGTGGGCTCTAACGATTTAACTCAATACTTACTGGCCGTGGATCGAAATAATCCACGCGTGGCGGGTTTATACGATAGTTTTCATCCATCTGTTTTAGCAGCGTTGCAGCACATTGTGGATGCGGGTAAAAGTGAAAATTGTCCGGTCAGTGTGTGTGGCGAAATGGCGGGTAATCCGGCTGGTGCGTTGCTGCTTATGGCCATGGGCTATGACATGTTATCCATGAACGCCACCAATGTGCCTCGCGTTAAATCTGTGATTCGCAGTACGGATATGGTGTTTGCGCAACAACTGCTGGCGGATGTGCAAAAACTGGATAGCGCGCAAGTGATTGGCAGTACATTGGAATTGGCTTTATCTAAGTTAGGTCAAAGCCGTATCTTAGGCCCTCTCAACAACTAATCTCTCAACAACTAACCTTTCAACCGCTAGTCTTTATGCTCGCGTGCTCACGTGTACCCCTTTGTAGTGGGATTCTAATAATATTTCAAAACGTCTGTGGGTGGGTTCGCCGCGTTTACCTATGCGACGGTTTACATTATGTGGCTGTGGCTTTAGGTGTTGCGTTGGCGGTTGGGTTAATTGATCGTAGGCGTGACAAATTTCGATAAAACGTTGGCGCTGATGAGGGCTTTTATCGGGATGATACAGGGACGCCAGCCGACGAAAAGCAGCTTTAATGGTATGGGAGTCGGCGTCTAGGGTTAAGCCTAGGGTGGCAAGATGTTGCTGGCGCACAATTTCTTATGTTTATGGTGAAAGCCGCCATTCTAACAAAGAATTGTAAACTGCCAAGAAAAAACCTTTAAATTCAATAGGTTATATTTTGATCTGGATTAACCAAACCATTGTCGTTTGCGTCCGGTATCCAAATGAATAAAACCGCTGCGGCGATAATAACCCACGCCACCATCGCTTTGCGCCAGTGTGGCTTTATGTAGATAACGGTTACTGATACCTGGAATACGAAAATCCAAGGCGCGTCCTTGGGTGTGGAAACTGCGTTTGGCTACGCCTTCATGATCCTGACGCAGAGCGTTGTTGGTTTCTGGGCTGCGATAACCGGATACTAGGTAAATCTCGTTTTGGGTTTCTAATTTTTGCTGAATGCCGTGCAGTTCATCTAATAGGGTTAAATCGATGGCGGCCACTTTGTTGGCCCTGTGGTCGCGCATGAGGAAATAAATTTCCGCCAATCCATCTACCAAGTATTCCCCTTTATACCAGTAGGTCGCTTGAGTGCGCTCCCCTGTGTGCAGGTTATGCAGCTTTAAAATGCGTTCATGCTCATTGGGTAAAATGAGTTTTGATGGGGCGGCGAATACGCTAGGGCAAGCCATGGATAATGAGGCGAGACCACTGTGTGTTAAAAACTGACGACGATTCACTGCAACTTTCCTGACGGTTCTTATTATGTAAATAAAACGGGCAGGGATTGTGCCATTGATCACTGGTTATAAGCAAAGAGGCTATCTATTACGTTTTTTAAATCAGAAGGGAATGAAGCCTTGAACAACAGGCTTCATGTTTAAAGCACGATGGAGTCTAGCTTATGGCTTTCGCCATGGATTTGGTCACGCTTGTATACATCATCGCGGACTTGTAGCTGGCCTTTATCATCCACCCAAGTGGTCCAGTACATGAGGTACACAGGAATGGGTTTCTTCAGTTGCACTGCGCGAGTTTGGGCGTTATCCACCACTTTTTTGATCAGAGTATCATCCCAGTTTTGCGGTGCTAATAAAGCATGGGCAAGCTCTAGAGGTTTTTCCACACGAATACAGCCACTGCTTAACGCACGCATATCATAGGCGAATAATTCCTTATGATTGGTGTCGTGTAAGTAAATGGACTGATCATTAGGGATCACAAACTTCACATGACCCAAGGAATTTTCTTCCCCTGGTGCCTGTACAAAGCGATAAGTATTTTCGCGTGAATCAAAGCCTGACCAATCCACATTGGTGATGGGAACCTCTTTCGCAGGAATCTGCCAACCTTCATAAATTTTAAAGTTATGCTCTTTTAAATAATTAGGGTTGGCTTTAGCCATAGGGATAATATCCCGCTTGGCAATGCGATGAGGTACGTTCCAAACTGGCGCTAACACAATGGAGTTGATGGTTTCTGCTAACACCGGCGTGCGTAATTTCTCTTTGCCGATGATGACCTTCATACTGAGCTGACTTTCGTTATTTTCCATAAGGTCTAAACGGTAGTTGGCCATGTTCACCAAAATGAAACGATCCCCCATGTCTTTCGGGAGATAGCGCCAGCGCTTCATATTCAAGGCGATACGTTGCGCCATAAAGTAAGGCGGCACATTTAAACGCTCAAGGGTGAATTCATCAACCATGCCGGTTCTTTTCAAACCATTACGTTTTTGAAAGTGCTTAAGAGCGGCTACGATGTCGTCATCAACTTTGTATACGTCGCGTTGATCATTGCTTTGATAATGTTGTTCAAGCAGTGATGGGTCTTGTTTGTCTTGTTCGGGTTTGAGCCAGTCCAAGGTGCCTTGATGGAAGTCCCCATAGGCTTGTAGCATCCAGCGCAAGCGCGGCACCTGTGGGTGGCTATCTCCAAGGGCGAGTTCTCGGTCTAAATCCAACGGATACCATAAACCACTGTCAGCAATTTCTTGGTAGCGATCCAGTTCATTGGTTAAGCGCTGGTAACCTTCATGGCTCGGAACTAGTTGGCTTACCAAACTGTATAACTTGCCTTGCTCTAAGCTTTGCGACAGCAAACTAATAACATCTAAAGACGAAATGCGCGTGGTCGGCGGTGCTGCCACTTTACGGAAAGACGGGTGATCCAGCTCGCCATTATTAGGCAGTAATTCGTTGTTCATGACCTGTTGGGCGAAATCAATATAGGCATCGCTCAGCAGTACATCAATGGCGGCGGCGTGTTTGGGTTGGTTGCTCAGGCGCTCGATTTCGGTCTGCAACTTGCTGATGCGATAACGATAGGCTTTCCATTCATCGCTGGCGGTATGGCGCAAACTTTTCACCAAGGTTTTGCCGGCTTTGTTAAGACGGAAGTGGTCCATCCAAATAGGCTGGTGCTGATGCTTACGATAGAGTAAATGCAGCTCCTCGCGGTAGCGCAGGCTGATGTTACCGGCCACGGAGCTAGGGGATTCGTACAACCAATACTCAATGCTTTCTTGGGCCACAAGTGGCGCCATAACTGGGCGAGTGGCACCACTGATAAAGATGGCGGCGTACAAAAGTGCAAGGCATAGGGCGCCCAAAATCAGCAAGATCCGATTTTGCGGTTGGGCACGGGTGCGCCTGACAGGCGCTGTATAAAAGTACTTGTCCATAGAGCAAGTATGGCAGGGGTAAAATTGTTCTGTGATGGATTTCACGAAGGTTTTGGATGGATTTTGGTTACCAAATGCAAGGGTTTGTAACTCAAAAAACTGACATGTTTTAAATCAATGTCTTACGATTATTTTTACTGTCGCAAAAGAAAACCGTCAGAAATTTAAGTCATCTAAATAACAAAAAAGTCTTAAAGATGAGCTTTAAATATCAAAGGTTGCGAGATTGCTCATGTGGCCGGCTTTGTCGTAACTGGCTTCTTGGAAATGTATACCCTGCTGGTGGATTTGCAAGCCGGTGCTGGCGCGAGTGCCGTATTCTTGGCTTACGATAAACGCCGAGGACAACAAGGTCTCCCACGGCTGACCAATGCCGGTATCCGGTTGTAAGGCCTCGGGGTAGGTTTGTCGGTCCTGCAGTAGGCTATGCAAAAGCTGCGTGGAATCGGTTGGGGTGTTTAACCATTCTTGTAATTGAGACTTGGCGGCTTTTAATTTGGGCCATGGGGTATCCAAGGCAGCATTGCTTAAACCATATAAGCCCGGTGGTAAGGCCTTGGGGTCATCAGCATGGCGATTGGAGTAGTACCAGCAGGCTTGGCGGTTGCCCACAATCAAATTGAAGCCATCGTATTGTTCTGCTTGTGCTTGGATGATAGCGAGATACGAAGCTGGGTCAGGCTCATCTTTCAAGAAGTTCAGTACTAGCTCTCCGCGGGAGATCACCCCCTGATAGGGAGGCGGTAATTGACGCACATTGGTCAGGGCAGCAAAGTAGCCGCGGGTGGTCACCCCAAGCCAGGTACCGCCGCCAGTGAGGTCTTTACCTGCGAGTACATGGGGAAAATCAGGCCAAAATTGAGCCGCTTGAGCCGGTCGTTGATGGAACTCATCACGATTGGCCACAAGGGTTAGCGGGGTTTGGCTATCAGGTTGCCAATGGAAGCTTAATAAACACATACAGGCAGTGTAATGGCTAAGGCGATTTTAGTCAGCATGTGTGAGCCAACAGACCACAACAGAGCTGGCCCTCACATGGGTAAACCTTCATAATGCAGGCCTTTTAAATCGTGTGGATGTACCATGTTGTTACTGACGTATCTTGCCGTTGGGGCGTTTGCGGGTCTATTAGCTGGGCTGTTTGGTATTGGCGGTGGCATGGTGATTGTGCCCGTGCTGGTGATTACCTTTGAGAGCTTGGATTTTGCCCCTCAGGTGTTAACCCACATGGCCGTTGCCACATCTCTGGCGAGCATCGTATTTACGTCCATAAGCTCAGTGCGCACCCACCATCAAAAAGGGGCGGTAGACTGGCCCTTGGTGAAACAGCTTTCCATCGGTATTTTATTAGGGGCAGTGCTGGGAGTATTAACCGCAGACGCGTTAAGCGGATCGGGTTTGCAAATCGTCATTGGCGTGTCGGCCTTAATGATGGCAGCGCAAATGGGATTAGGTTTAAAGCCTAAGCCGAGCCGAGAATTACCGGGGACACCGGGTATGGTTACGGCTGGGGGCAGCATTGGTTGGGCCTCTGCGTTATTTGGTATCGGTGGTGGATCGCTTACGGTGCCGTTTTTAACCTGGTGTAATCATCCTATGCAGCGCAGTGTGGCCACGGCGGCGGCCTGCGGTTTTCCCATTGCATTAGTGGGGGCGTTATCGAATGTGGTGGTGGGCTGGGGGAATCCGGCATTACCCAGTGAAGCCTTTGGTTATGTGTATTGGCCAGCATTGATTGGTATGGTCATTACCAGTGTGCCGTTTGCACGTTTTGGGGCCAAGTTGGCTCATCGCTTAAGCGCGGAAAAACTGAAAAAACTCTTTGCCATTATGTTGGTCTTAGTGGCGGCTAAATTTTTAACGGCCAATTTATAACGACAGAATAAATATAACGGAATAGTCATGCTTACGTATCCTAATATCGACCCTGTGGCCATCAGTATTGGTCCCATCAGCATTCACTGGTATGGCCTGATGTATTTGGTGGGTTTTACCCTAGCTTACTTATTGATGATGCATCGCGCCAAGCAGCCGGGTTCCAACTGGAATAAAGAACAAGTGAGCGACTTGATCTTTTACAGTGCCATGGGTGTGGTGATTGGTGGACGCTTTGGTTATGTGCTGTTTTATAACTTCTCGAAATTCTTAGATGATCCTCTCTGGTTGTTTGCTGTATGGGAAGGGGGCATGTCTTTCCACGGTGGACTACTGGGTGTGATCGTAGCGTGTTTGCTGTTTGCCCGTCGTTATAAAAAAACGTTTTTCTCCATTACGGATTTCGGTGCTCCCATGGTGCCTATCGGTTTGTTAACCGGTCGTTTGGGTAATTTCATCGGTGGTGAATTATGGGGTCGTGTATCGGATGTGCCTTGGGCCATGGTGTTTCCAAAAGGCGGGCCGTTGCCGCGCCATCCAAGCCAGTTGTATGAAATGTTCTTAGAAGGTTTTGTATTGTTTTTAATCCTATGGATTTACTCGCGCAAGCCTCGCCCTGCCATGGCCGTCAGCGGTTTATTTTTAGTGGGTTATGGTGTTTTCCGTTTCGCCGTTGAGTTCGTGCGCGAACCGGATAACCATATTGGCTTTGATTTGTTAGGTTGGATGACCCGCGGACAAATTTTGTGTGTGCCAATGGTTCTGTTTGGTGCCGCGTTGATTTATGTGGCTTATAAAAAGCATGCAAACCTCACGCATAAGAAAGGTGAGCTATGAAGCAATATTTAGAGTTATGTCAGCGCATCATTGATGATGGTGTTTGGATTGAAAATGAACGCACAGGCAAACGCTGCTTAACCGTGGTGAATGCGGATTTAGAATACCGTGTGGATAAAAATGAGTTTCCGTTAATTACAACGCGTAAAAGTTTTTATAAGGCGGCCATAGCGGAGTTCTTAGGTTACATTCGTGGCTATGATAACGCGGCGGATTTTCGCAAACTGGGGGCAAAAACCTGGGATGCCAATGCCAACTTAAACGATGCGTGGTTGAATAATCCTCACCGTAAAGGTGAAGATGATATGGGTCGCGTTTACGGCGTGCAAGGTCGTAGCTGGGCTAAGCCAGATGGCGGCTTTGTGGATCAACTGAAAAAAATTGTCGATAACTTAAAGCGCGGTATCGATGATCGCGGTGAGATCATGTCGTTTTATAATCCTGGTGAATTCCATATGGGTTGCTTGCGCCCGTGCATGCACACCCATAATTTTTCATTGTTGGGTGACACCTTGTATTTAACCAGTTACCAACGTTCTTGCGATGTGCCGTTAGGTTTGAACTTTAACCAAGTTCAAGTATTTTTCTTTTTGGCGATTATGGCGCAAATCACAGGACATAAACCGGGCGTGGCGTACCACAAAATTGTGAATGCACATATTTATGAAGATCAATTAGAGTTGATGCGTGACGTGCAATTGAAGCGTGATCCATTTCCGTCACCAAAACTGATTATTAACCCAGATATTAAATCGTTAGAAGATTTAGAAACCTGGGTGACCATGGATGATTTTCAAGTGGAAGGCTATCAGCATCACGATGCCATAGCTTATCCGTTTAGTGTGTAAGTTTGTCGTTAACCAATATTGGGTTACAAAGGTTTAGTATGAAACTCGCTTTAATCGCTGCTTATTCTCAAAACCGAGTTGTGGGCTATGACAACAAGTTGCCTTGGCACTTGCCTGAAGATCTACAGTATTTTAAACGCTGCACCACAGGCAAAGCGATTATCATGGGGCGTAAAACGTTTGATAGCATTGGCCGCCCATTGCCGAATCGCACTAACATCGTGATTTCCCGTAACCCTGAATTTCAGGCAGAAGGGGTGAAAGTGGTAAGCACACTGGATGCTGCCATTGAGCTGGCCACGGCGGTGAATGAAATTAATGGTGTGGATGAAATCATGGTGATTGGTGGTGCCACCATTTATGAAATGACCTTGCCCATGGCGGATCGTTTATATCTAACCCATGTGCATGCTCGTATTGAAGGGGATGCGTATTTCCCGGAAGTGGATTTCTCTCAATGGCATGAAACTCAAAGAGCGGATTATTCAGCCAGTGATAGTAATCCATACGATTACAGTTTTGTGGTTTACGACAAAATTTAATTAGGATGTGCTAATTCACATCCACCTCAAAAAATACCACTTGATTGCGGCCTTGCGCTTTGGCTTGATAAAGCGCTTGGTCGGCTTGATTGATCATAAAGTTTTGATTGTTTTTATTAGCTCTTTTGGGCTGTAAGCAACTGATGCCAAGACTGGCTGTAATATGCAGTTGTTGTTCTGCCCATTTAATTTTCAGGCTTTCTATTTTTTGTCGAATATTCTCCGCCACTTTTAATGCTCCAGACTTGTTGGAGTTGGACAAGATGATGGCAAATTCCTCCCCACCGTAGCGGCATACCACATCACTATCTCGATTGGTTTGTTTAGCGATACTACGGGCTACCTCCACTAAGCACTTGTCTCCTGCAGGATGACCATAGGAATCATTAATGCGTTTGAAATGGTCTATGTCTAATAGAATTAACGCAATATACGTTTTATCGCGATGGGCGCGCTTGTATTCTTTTTCCCATTGTTCATTGAAGTAGTGACGGTTATTAAGACCAGTAAGTGCATCGGTAATGCTAATTGCTTGTAACTTCTCGTTGGCACTGGAAAGCTCTTCTAGCGTTGATTGTAATTCCTGGGTGCGTTGATCCACTAAGCTTTCTAGTTTCTGACTGTGTTCACGTTCGATGCGCAGATTTTCAATTTCTGCATTAAATCTACGCTCTTTTTCTTTATTAACTTGCTGGGCTAGTTCTAGTGATTGCTTTTGAGCTTCTATTCTGTCTTTTTGAGCGTTAGCCATGCGATCTGCCAAGGCTAAGGATAAAAACATAATTTCGAGACCTGCCCCCAGTTGTACGCCGTACTCACTGAAATAGGTGATAGGTAATAGTCCGAGCTTATTGCCTAATAAAAATATGGCTCCAATAATAAATGATATCCAAGCAATGATGAAAAAGCGTGCACTTGGATGATTTATTTTTAGCATGTAAAGCGCCACAAAAATTACCATTATGACACTGTAGACGACAAATAAAGTGGCTAGATAGATGGAGACGTAGTAAGGAAAAATAAAACAGCCTAAGAATAAAATAACACTGCATATTCGGCTAACACGCAGTAATAGATAAAGCAGATTATTTAATGTTTTAATATGAAAAAACATATCAATGAATGAAAAGAGGAAGTAGCAAATTAGGTACATTGACGCGGGTGTAATGTATTGGTTAATAATTGGATATTCAGGCCATAAGAATTGATAGCCAATGCCGTGTAGGCTTAATTGAAAAATTGTAAAAAGTGAAATATAAGCAACATAGGTAAGATAGATTTTTTCTTTCTCAGAGAGCCATACCACAAAATTGTATAATGCCATGACAAGTACCATGCCATAGAAAAAACCTTGAAATAAAAAATGAATAAGAGTGTGGTAGTTAAAGTTGTCCCATTGCCAGAAAGTTAGCGGAACTTGTATTGATCCTTCACTTTCTATTCTTAAATAGATGGTGGTTAAATCGTACGGGAACAAATCAATGGGGAAAACAATGTTGGGGTGCAATACAAACTTCTCTTCGGTGGCAACGGAATCACCACCGTAAAAGTAGGAAATGACTTGTTGATGGCTGTTCACCACATAGACATCCACGCTATCGAGTAACGGGTAAGCCAATTCCAGTGCCCATTCTTGGTTAAGGATGTTGTGGTTTTCCACTTGAAATTTCAGCCAATATGCGCGATGACTGAAACCAAAATTGAGTTCTTCTTGGGTGTTGGCTTGCCAAGGGTGATGGTTTGATAGGATTTGTTCGATGCCAGTGGATTCGGCCGGTTCTTGAATGAATTCAATGTAGGGTGCGATTTTATAATCACCATCATTAGCCAGTACCAATAAAGGGTCAGCATGAATATGTGATAACAGTAGAAAACCAGTGATGAAAACTAAGCGCTTTAGCATGACGCGTCCGTAAGCCATTATAGTATTTAGGCTAGATCACAGGGGGCGTGCGTCAATATGAAGGAGTAGGCCTGATGGTTATTCGTCGATGGCATTGCCATCTACATTCTTTGCGTTGTACATGTGTTCGTCTGCAAGCTTAAGGAGTTCCTCCCCGTCAAGAAACGTCTCTGGCCCCGTTTGTGCCACACCAAAACTTAACGAGAAGTCTTCATATAAGGCTTTAAAGTCCACAATGATTTTGTTACAGACCTCTTTGGCTGCGGTAATATTGCATTCAGGCAATATTAAGCAGAATTCATCGCCACCATGACGGCAAGGTATGTCGGTTTCGCGGGTGTTTTTAAGTAAGATGTGGCCGATGGCCTTAAGGACTTCGTCACCTTTTATGTGCCCAAAACGGTCATTGATAGATTTAAAATGGTCAATATCAAAGTAAATCATGGCAAGTGTTGTACGGTGACGTTTTGCCACTGATAACTCACGTTTTAGCAATTCTTGCATGGCCCGTTGATTGTAGACTTCGGTCAATGGGTCTAATTGGGCAAGGCGTTGTAATTGCTCAGTACGCTCAGCCACTTTTTGTTCTAGGCTGGTGGCGTAAAGTTCCGTACGGCGCTTAGCGTTTTCGATTTCGCCTACCAAGCTGCCAATATATGTGTCAAATACTAGGGTGGTATCAAAGTATAATAGTTTATCTAAAATGGTGATGGTGCTATGCAATCTTTTTTCGTCTTCAATGGTACGATTCAATGTGCGAATAATAATGGCTTTTAGTGTCCACACCGCTGAGAGATATAGTTTGGGCTCAACCCCTATGCGTTTGTGAACCATGCCAATACGTAAGCGGTTGTTCACATATTCACTATCATAGCTGCCTGAGAATAAATCCAAGACGTATTTTCTTTGGGCAGAACGCAGTCGCATGAGGGTGTCAGCGTCGCCAATAAGCAATGAGATTTCGTCAATTTCGGTTTGACGCTCATAGAATTCATCAACGATCACATCGATGTTTTGTTGGATGCTCTCTTTTTGGCTGGCAAGTAGGGATAGGTCTTCGTCATTTAGCCCCAATAGCTCTTTGCGGCGAAGAATTTCTAAATCGCCTAGCTGCATCTGTTCTAGAAGGGTTTGTTGGGTACGTCTCAAAGGGTGCTCCGTGTTCCCAGGGGAAGATCTTTCACTTCAGATAAGGCTAATTATAGGTGCATATTTTTTATTGAACAGAAATTGCCCGATAAAACTTGATGTAAGCTGGGCTGAGTCATAGGTGTTAAATGATTAAGTTGTTTATTTGGTTCGCATTTAGGCTTGAATTATTGGGCATATGTACTACAGGTGGGTACTTATTGATGGGGCATATAGATTTGCAGCCCATTGCGGCCACTATTTTTAACTGCATAAAGGGCTTCATCGGCATGCTGCCAAGCTTGAATGAGATTGCCCTTAATCTCGGCTAAGCCAATGCTCACAGTGAGGTTGATCATGCCGTCTATGCCATTGGGTTTAAAGTCATATTCCCTGACGCGTTTAATGATGTAGCTGGCTTTTTCTCTGGCGTGATCTAACCCGCAATCGCTCAATAATATGATGAATTCTTCTCCGCCAATCCGTGCCACTAAATCATGGAGTCGACAGCAGGATTGGATGATTTCGGTGAATTCTATTAAGCAGAAATCCCCAACAGGGTGGCCGTATTGATCGTTAATCTTTTTAAAGAAGTCGATATCCAGCACTAATAAGCAGCAAGTTTGCTTATTGCGCTCTTCCATACTCAATAAACGCTCGGCGTTTTCCATAAAGCCGCGGCGATTCATGATGCCGGTTAAAGGGTCGCTAATGGCAAGGCTGGCCAACTCTTGATTACTACGCTTAAGGGCTAAAGACAGATTTCTAAAGCGATAAATAATCAAGCCTGCAATAGCCAGTAAGATGCAGGATAGGCTCAAGGTGATGGTAAATATTAAATAATTGCGGGGCTCTTTATAGTTAAAGATAAATCCTTCTAGATCTACATGACCGTTGGCCATGCCCAATTCCCTATAGGTTTTAGCAATATTTTCCCAGCGCCCTGGATTCATATGGCCCAGTTGCACCAGCTCCGGCATGACTAAATCGCGAATGGTTTCTGCTTCGTATCTTAGGTGTTCAAGGGTTTTATTGGGGGCGTATTTTTCGTGAATGAAGTTTACGGTTTCTTCTAAATGATTCAGGGCATACATCCAACCTTGCAAACTGGCTTTGGAAAAGCGCTTAACTAAATCAGGGTCATCTTCAGCCAACTGTTCTCGGGTCACTAACACGTCACTGTAAAAGTTAATGCCGTAGTCTCTGGGTTTTATGAGGTGATACTTAATACCCCTTTGCGTTAGATAGAATGGTTCATTTGAAATGTAGCCATTGTAAGCTTGGACTTTATTGTTAATCAGATCATTAATGTCATAAGTGGTAGGGTGAAAGTTGATACTTTTACTGTCAATGCCCTCGTGTTTAAGGATTGCTAACAGCTCAGCCCCTTCTGGCGGGGGCATAGTGAGAGCAATATGTCCTGGTAGATCGTGGGCAATTCGGATGTTGGAGCTGTCTAGAGTGATCCAAGTAAGCGGGCTGGTTTGCATGATCGCCGCCAAAGCCACAACAGGATCACCCTGCATGTGACGGATCACAACGCTAGAATTAGTCACAGCAAAATCGGCTTGTTTATTTAATAGAATATCAACAGGGTTGAGGGCGTGAGGCCCTCCAGGAATCAAAGTGGTATGTATTCCGTGTTGACGGTAAAACCCCTTTTCTAAGGCCATGTAATACCCTGCAAACTGAAATTGGTGATACCAGCGCAGCTGCAGTTTTACCTCATCTAAGGCCAAAGATGAGTTAGAAGCACAAAGAAGACATACAAGGCCAATGGGTATTAGCCTGGTTTTCCAGTTCATGGTATTGCCAGTATTGACGTCAATATAGGTGTAAGTCTAGTCAACACAGAAGAAAATGCCTAACTCTTCAGTAGGCACTAGATAGGGATTAGTTGGACTGTAGGGTATGGCTAGTGTTTCACTGGGTTTTGATATAAAGAGTATGTATTAGATAGCACTCGCTAATGACTGCTTTTTAAGCATATACCCTAAAATTTTAATGGCTGCTTTAGTCGCAAATTATCCTGCTATATACGTTATAATCCTGCCTATGAATACCGAGCAAACAATGAAACGCCGTATATTGGTTATCGATGATCATCAGATCTATCTAGATGGTCTTGAGATGTTAATCTCACAACACTTCGATGACGTAGAAATTGATAAAGCCAGTGACCTTGATCAGATAAAAGATTTGATCGCTAAACATGGCTTTTTTGATTTAATTTTGTTGGATTTACAGTTGGTGGGTGAAACGGGGTTTGATGTTTGTCAATTGCCTGAATTAAGTCAGCAGCCTATTGCTATATTATCGGCCTCAGAACAGCCTAATGATATTGCGCAAGCAAAGGCTTTGGGATTGTTAGGGTATATTCATAAGACCAGCGATAATCATTCTCTTTTGCATAGTATCGAACAACTCTTGCAAGGAGAGCGAGTCTATCCTGATCATATAAAGAGCACGTTTAACTTAACCCCAAGACAACTGGATGTTTTAAAGTTGTTATCCCAAGGTTACCCTAATAAAGTGATTTGTCGTGAACTTAACTTAAGCGAAGCCACGGTGAAAACCCATCTTCGTGCTCTGTATAATATATTGGACGTGCATACACGTTTACAGTGTGTAAATGCCGCGCGCGAACATAACCTTATTTAAGTTGTAGTAAACTTGCTCTGAGTCGAGAAGGCGAAATAGGCTTTTGTAAGAAGCCACAATTCATTTTCTTTACAAAGTTTTGAATGTTTTCGCTGTTGTGGCTAGATATCATTAAGCTAGGAATGCACTTTTGCTGTGCTTGAATAAGTAAGTCTTCACCACAACCATCCCCTAAATTCCAATCTGAAATAATAATATCCCAGTCTTGCTGCAGTAGACTTAAGCCATGCTGCAAACCATGGGCAATCATCACATCATACCCCCAGCCAACTAGTTTTTTCTCAAGCTCCGCTGTGATTTCAGGATCATCATCCACCAATAATACGCGCGCATTATCTTTGTCGACAACTTCATTAATGCTTAAGTTTTTTGCGATGGGTAAAACAAGTGTAAAGCAGGTGCCTTGCTCATGGCTGTTGAATTGCAGGTCGATATCTAATTTCTTGCAAAATTGAGAGACGATGGCTAAGCCTAAGCCCAATCCACTTTGGGATTGGTCTCCTTTTGTAAATTCATCGAATAAGGTTTTTTGAAATTTCTCAGCAATGCCTTGACCATTGTCTTTAATATGCAGAGCAACATGATCAGATTGCATGCTGGTTTCGATCCATATGTCCTGGCATTGGCTATGTTGTAGTGCGTTGTCTAATAAATTATGCAGTATGCGTGATAACAAGGTGTAGTCGCTAATGATCACAGCATCATGAATATTATGATGAATGGTTATATTTTTTAATTTTGCCTGCTGTTCAATATTATTGATGACTTGTTGGCTGATGCTGGTCAAATAAATGTGATCAATTTGAGGTTTGAGTAAATCTAAATTGACTTTAGATAAATCCAACATCTGATTAAACATAGACTGCAATGTGGCAATGCCTTGAGACACATGCTTGATGTGCTCATCATTTGGATACTGCTTTGTAATGATATCGCTCATGAGGCTTAAGCCTTGTAGCGGTTGGCGAATATCATGACTGGCTGCTGCTAAGTATTGGTTTTTCTTTTCAATGGAATTCAGCGTGTTTTGGTGATGTATATCCAGGGTGCGCTTGCGTAGAAAGTTACTTCTGAGTTGATGTTCGGTTACGTAGGCGCCAATGGCTGCAGACACAAGAATTACAGATAGGAAAATCACATGATTTAAGTAAATAGAAAAATCTAAATATAACAAGGGCTCGGTAAGGGCGTACATGACCACCATGATCAGATTAATACACAGGGCTAAATAAAACGGTAATGCCATAATGAAGAAAGCATACATGATGGTGATCATTAAGCCTTCATAGGGCAGATTAATATTTTGCGAATGGGCCAGCCAAATAATATAGATAATGCTGATATTGGCGAGAATCAAGCCTGTGCTGTATACCGCCAAATAGTATTTAGGTGGCTTAAAATAAAGCCATAAAGTGGTAAATATGATGGCAGGCAGAACCAAGCCTAAACGAATGGTAGAGGTATGCTCTGCGATGGGAGCATTGAGCAGGAACCAGTCTAATCCTGAGAAGATAATACAAAACAGAGCCGCTGAGATGCCCACAGGCAAGATGCGGTTAAGTATACGCTGGCGAATAAATGTTTGAAACTCTTGCTCCAATGGCTTGGGGAAAATAAGCCAAGGAAAGCCTTTTGCAATGGTGCGATCAATTAAGGATAAGGTAATCATGGCGGCAGTTTGCCCATACTGTCGCCAATGCTCAAGTAAAGAATAGCTATTGGTTTTGTTGGGCTAATTGCCAAGCTTGTATCATGCTTAACTCTTCGTGATTAAACATAGTAAGGGCTAGGTTTTTCAAGGCCTCGCGCTCTGCCATGGGATCTAGCCCTTGTGTTTGAACGGCCTCTTGGGCCTTGAGAAATTCAGCGTATTTATTTTTAAGCGTCAATTGTTGCGCATAGTCTTGTGTGATTTGCTGAGCGGATTCACTGTCAAAGTGGTTGAAAGCAAATGCTTGCATCTCTTCCATGCTGGGGTTTTCACTGAGCTTGTTATTGTAAGCTTGCATGGTTTGCGCTTGTTTCTCTTGTTCTTCAATGATGTTTCGCATGGTTTCAGGTAGCTGATCCTTGGCGAGGTCTCGTAATTGCTGGCGCTCTTGATACGTTAGGTCCGGATTCAATGCAGTGTGCATATTAGTTAATGTGTACTGGGCATAGGCTTCTTCTTCATAAAACATATCATTGGCCACTTGATTGCCTAGGTGCTCGCGGCGTAAGTCGTATAAGGTTTGTAGGCCTTGTTGTAGGGTGTCATATCGATATTGCGCATCATACTCACTGCGTGCCTGATCAATCTCTTGGGCGAGGGCGTCATAACTGGCTTCTTTAAACGCAAGATATTGCTGCAAAATGTTCATGGCTTGGCTGGCGGCGTCGCCGGGTAATTGCTGGTGAAATAAAAGACGCATGCGATTTAGAGCTTGTTCTGGCGTCACTTCACCTACGCTGCTTAAAAAATAATCCATAAAGGCTTTAAATTCGCTATCAGCAATGAGGTCGCCTTCATCATTTATGCGTAATTGCCCTGCGATTTCGGTGCCCACAGAATCGGATGAAAATGGCTGATCCAGTTGTGAAAAATCCAGTGGTTGCTCATGGATGTGTTGCAAGACACTTTGCGCACCTCTTAATGGATTGTGATCCACAGGTGTATTGCTAAGAGTGATGACATCCGCTTGCTGAGTCATAACCGCTGCCACCAAGAAAACGGCGGAGGCAAAAATGCCGAACATGATTTTCATAACGCTACCTACTGCTCTTTGGAAAGTGCGCACATCCCTGTGCGCGTTGGGAATTAAAGGCCTTTGCCTTTTAAACGATTCGCATGTTTGGTGATCAATGAAACTGGGTTAGTCCAGCCATCCACACCAAGTACGTGATTGATCGCATCAATGTGATTCATGTGATAACTATCACCGATCACTTGTCCAAGATACGTCGCACACACACCTACTAGACCATCGCTTTTCTCGCTGCCAAATACTTTAGATGTTAGGTGTAGAAAACCATCGGAAACATCCAAGATGTTGGTAGTGGGATCATTACCCGTCCATGAAAACAATTTAATGTTTTTGCCATTCACGTTGTGGTTTTCAACACTTTTTGCACAGTAGCTAGACGTGTTTACACCCCAAGGAGAATAGTTATTCACTTGATTGGTTCCGGCAGTGGTCAATGTCTCTAAAGCATCCACTGAATTTTGACGTAGGTTTTGGCCATCAGACGAGATGGCATCAATGATGTCACCTAAAGCGTCTGCAACGGCGGCTACAGATGTTTCTGTAACCGATCCTGGTGGTAGCGCACCGCGTAAAAAGTCAGCAACTTTAGAGCCTTTGTTCACACCATTAATGGAAGTGATAGAGGCAATATAGTTTTTGCTATTACCGTAGTTCAACAAAATTCGTGAAGTTGGCGAACCTTGAGAATGCGCCATGATATTCACTTGTCCTGTGCCGAAATGCTCAGCACATTCTTTAACTTGGGGGGCCAATTGAGCGGCGCGGTCAAAGCTAGAAGCAAAGCTACTCACAGCAGCAATACACACTTTGGCACCGTCTTTGGTCAAGTTGTAAGGAATGTTGTAAAAATAATCTACGATATTTCCCAGTTTATCCCAGCCGGATACACCGTGTACCAGCATAATGGGATGTTTAGTTTTGGTGTATCCCCACCAGGCAAGGCTGGTATTGGAAAATAGCACCAATAGAAGGGCACTAAGCCCTAAGGTGATTGCACGCATGGTTGTTCTCCATTTGTTATTTTTATATGGAAGTACAGTGTTTTTGTTGAACAAAAACAGATCACCATAGTATGAAAAACGGCCAAATATCACATCGCCCAAATGGTTTGGTCTGTGTGCGTCATGTAAGAAGGGATGGCCGAAATGGCAGTGAGGACAGGGTGAAAGTGTGAACCCTGCCCCTTGTATTGTTTATTGTTTAATAAATGCCTCAACTTGTTTCATTGGCATATGATCGGAGGTGTCACGGCCGTACCAAACGGCTTCCACCTTGCCTAATGGATTAATCAGGAATTCAGCGGGCACTAATTTGACGTTGGGATTTGCTTGCGGATAGCCGCCGGTTAGCATGCCTTTAATGATGCGTGGGAGTTTAAACAAAAGCGCTTTAAATAAGGCTTTAGTGCTGTGTTCCACACCATACTGATTATATAAATCTAATTCGGTATCACTGACCAATCGAAACGGTCTTGGATGTTTGGCCACATAACGGCGAACTTCTTCTGCAGGAGAGCTGAAAACTGCGATGATTTCGAATGGGTGGTCCTGCCATTGCTTGTATTTTTGTGTGAGCTCATACACTCGAAAATTACAAAAAGGACAAGCGGCATCACGGAAAAATGCCAACATGACTTTTTTGCCTTTGTATTCGCTGAGTTTAATCGTATCGCCGTAAATATCTTGAATAGAAAAGTCGATACTAGGACAAGGAGGAGTAAGACGCATATAAAGCCTAAGGTGAGTAAAACTACCTATACGCGTTGTAGCACAAAATGGATCAATCAATCTTTAGGTTTAGAAAACGTTTTCGTTCCAAAGGTGCCTTCAAGGGCGGATTGCTTTTTACCTATGTAGTCAACAAAAGCGGATTTAACAGACTTTGGTAAAGATGATTTAATCCAGAAAGATGCGCGAGCCTGTGAAGGCATGGCCTGTATCTCAATGAATTTCTTTTGAATGGGTTTAGGCTGAGGAATGATGAAAGTTTTGGATACGATGATGTAATCCACGTCTTTGCGAAAGCTAGCCTCCATCATAATAAAGTAATTATCGTATTCGACGAACTCAGGTTGAATTTTTTGATTCTCATAAAATCGTTTAGCGGAATATAAAGCCGTTGAGTCTACAAGCACTCCAATTTTGGGCGAGTTGGTCATGGCTTTGATATTAGTATCTAGTTGGTAAAGGTACATAGGAATATAACTAGAAAGGATGTGTTTATATCCTTTGTCTTGCATGAAATCATTCAGCTTATCGGAATACCCCCAAAATAAAACGTCCACCTTGTTGTCATCTATGGCGTTTTCTACCTTGTCTATGGTTGGGCCAGTTTTGAATATAACGGGTTGTTCGAGAGTGTCTTCTAGCTCACTAAATAACACATTTGCATAATTCACTGTGACGGTAGAGCTATAAATGCCTTGAATAAAAAAATAAAAAGGCGAGGGTTCTTTTGCAAATGAGGTTAAGGGTAAAGTTGAAAATAGGATCGTCAAACTCAGTAATGCGATCTTCATATTACCCTCGTTTAAATAATAAGATTTCAGTTAGGGTTGATGCATCTTGGGTAGCTGGGTCGCTCAAGTAGCGCTCTATACCCATGGGTTTATTTTGAACTTTAATTTTTTTATAACGCGTCGCACTCATGGCAAGGGCCCAAGCATTGCCTAAAAACGGAAATGTACCTTTGTGTTGTATCACAAAAGCGTCAAACGGGGCTAGGTAGTCGCATACAACCGGTGGTTCCACATCGTATTCTTTATCTACGGGATAGCAGACGAAGAACTCCGTTTCGGTACTGAGCTGGTCCATGGATTCGTATAAACAAAACCAAGGGGCTGTGTGTTGGATGCCATGTTGCTGCGCATAGTCACTTAATTTCTTTAGCTTTTCCGGGAAGACCTGGCCTAGTTGTTCGAGAGTAGCGCGGCCTTTTAGGGCGATATAATGTTGTCCTGGTTCATGGCGCTCCCCTGTGATGCTGGGTTGCGAATGCACCTCACCTGTTTCTAATTGGCTTTTAAGCATGCGCAAGCCGCGATCAAAGTCCATGGTTATCCATGCCTTCATCATGGTTTTTAAGAAAAATAAATACCAAGGTAGATTTCCTTGCATGACCCAGGTAACGATAGCTTCATCATTGCCCTGAATCACTTCGAAATAGACATGAGCTCGGGATTTAAATGGGCGTAAGAAGTGTAGCTCCATATCGATGCGGTCGGCGTCCTTGGCGCTAAGGATCATGCTGCCTGCGCCAATGATATGGCCATCCCATTCGTAGCTGGCGCCCAACTGTCCTTGGGTGCCTCGATAGGTTAGCGGGCACGATGGTTCAAGTATCAACCAAGGAGACCACGTGCGCCAATTTCTAAAATCACTAAGAAACGCTAATACGTCTTGGTTTGACCCCTTGATAGAGGTGCTGCGGCGCACTTCGTAACTGGGCATGATCATTCCTTAATGCGGGCTTATATAAGCAGTGTAAATAGCTTTTTTAAAAAGAAAAGGGTCAGTAGTGACCTGTGAGTCGACAGTGCTGGGGCAGAAGATCGAGAGTGGGTTGCATTTATTCTATTTTGCCAAGTAGAAAAGAGTTGATGGGACAAACAAAAAAGCCGCTCATTGAGCGGCTTTTTTGTTTGCGTGATCATCACTTCAGCTATCAATAGCTTTCACGATGTTCGCAGGTTTTGTACATTACTCGGCGTCGATTAAAGCGTTGTTACGTACTGCACCTTTGTCGGCACTGGTGGCAAACTTGGCATACACCTTCAATGCACGGCTCACTTTACGTGGGCGCTCATTCACTGGTTTCCAGCCAAGTTTGTCTTGCTCGTGGCGACGGTGGGACAACTCTTCTGCGCTTAGGTCTACATTAATGCTACGGTTTGGAATGTCGATGTTGATGATGTCGCCATCTTTCAATAAACCAATGGCACCGCCAGACGCCGCTTCTGGAGAACAGTGGCCAATGGACAAGCCAGAAGTACCACCAGAGAAGCGACCGTCAGTTAATAGCGCACAGTCTTTACCCAAACCTTTGGATTTCAGGTAAGAGGTTGGGTACAGCATTTCTTGCATACCCGGACCGCCTTTAGGGCCTTCGTAGCGAATGATCACCACGTCGCCGGCTTTCACTTCATCGGCCAAAATACCTTTAACCGCATCGTCTTGGCTTTCGAAGATTTTCGCCGTGCCTTGGAACACAAGGATGGATTCATCCACACCGGCGGTTTTCACCACACAGCCATCCATCGCGATGTTACCGTACAGAACCGCTAGGCCACCTTCTTTGGAGTAAGCGTGCTCAAGGGAACGGATACAACCATTTTCACGATCGCCGTCTAAAGTGGGCCAGCGAGTGCTTTGGCTAAATGCGGTTTGCGTTGGGATACCAGCAGGGCCCGCTTTGAAGAACTGAACCACTTCTTCGCTTGGGTTGCGCATGATGTCCCACTTATCTAAGGCGTCTTTCATGGTCTTAGAGTGAACCGTTGGCAATTCTGTGTGTAATAAGCCAGCACGATCTAATTCACCTAGGATACCCATTACGCCACCGGCACGGTGTACGTCTTCCATGTGGTATTTCGGTGAGTTCGGCGCCACTTTACTTAACTGCGGTACCACGCGAGAAAGACGGTCGATGTCTTTTAGGTCGTAGTCTAATTCGGCTTCTTGAGCGGCAGCCAATAAGTGCAAGATGGTGTTGGTAGAACCACCCATGGCAATGTCTAATGCCATGGCATTCTCGAACGCTTTGAAGCTGGCGATTGAGCGCGGTAATACAGACTCGTCATCTTGCTCGTAATAACGCTTGGCGTTTTCAACGATGATGCGGCCCGCTTCCAAGAATAAACGCTCACGGTCGGCGTGGGTAGCCAAAGTAGAGCCGTTACCCGGTAGGGATAAACCTAGGGCTTCGGTTAAGCAGTTCATGGAATTAGCAGTGAACATGCCAGAACATGAGCCACAAGTTGGACATGCGCTGCGCTCGTATTCCGCTACTTTTTCATCGCTGGCGGTATCGTCAGCTGCAATAACCATGGCATCTACAAGGTCAAGCTTGTGCTCAGACAGCTTGGTTTTACCGGCTTCCATTGGGCCGCCGGATACGAAAATCACAGGAATGTTCAAACGCAATGACGCCAGCAGCATCCCCGGGGTGATCTTGTCACAGTTAGAGATACATACGATGGCGTCGGCACAGTGGGCATTCACCATGTACTCAACGGAATCGGCGATCAATTCACGGCTAGGTAGGCTGTACAGCATGCCGT
>JBFEWA010000370.1:0-3112 GCA_041546605.1 Bermanella sp. | reverse complement strand
GTTTCTATCACCACCCTTTGGCCAAACAAAACATTCAATGGGGTTCTCCACCAAGTAAACAAGTGGATTACAAAGTGCACCATCCTGTGTTCTTCGAAGAAGACAAAAACGGCAAGCCCCATATGCTGTTCATCGATCAATTTGCTGAGCCACAAAATATGCGCCAGGGTTTGTATCTGCATCAAATGGGTGAATCCCTTGAAGCAGAAGAAAACTGCAGTAACATCGAGGTGCCTGTTGGCTCCATGCTGGTGTTGCAAAATCACTGCTGGTTGCATGGCCGCGATAAGTTTGTCGCTCACCCTGGATTAGAGCGTGAGTTGTTAAGACAGCGTGGACACTTTACTGATAACTAATCAAAATAGGGGTCGAAAGGCCCCAATTTTTTAATAACAGAATGTGCCTCAATGGGCGATGTAGGAAATGGGTAAAGCATGAAATTTGATTATGTGATCATTGGTGGTGGAATTGTCGGTGTCTCCACTGCATGGCAACTGCAACAACAGTTTCCACAAAAACGCATCGCCATTATTGAGAAAGAAAATCAATTTGCGTGTCATCAAACGGGTCACAACAGTGGGGTGATTCATGCGGGTGTGTATTACCAACCGGGTTCATTGAAAGCAAAATTCTGTAAAGAAGGGGTGAAAGCTACCATTGATTTCTGCAAAGAAAATCATATTGCGTTTGAGCAATGCGGTAAGTTGCTGGTTGCCACGAATGAACTAGAGCATGAGCGTATGCTAGCGCTATATGCTCGCTGTGGCGAAAATGGCATAGAAGCCGAATTATTGAATGAAGCACAACTCAAACAGCGCGAGCCAAATATTATTGGTGTAGGTGCGATCTTTGTGAAGCAAACCGGCATTGTGGATTATCAACAAGTGACCACAAAAATGGCGGAAAAATTTCAGCAACTAGGTGGTACGGTTTTATTGCGTCACGAAGTGGTTGGGTTAAACGAGCACGATCACGGTGTGAGCATTGACGCCATTTATAATACGCAAAAAGTCAGTATTGAAAGCGAGTTTTTAGTGGCGTGTTCAGGCTTAATGGCGGATCGCACCACGCGCATGTTAGGCATTGAAACCGATTTTCAAATTATTCCATTCCGTGGGGAATACTATCGCTTAGCGCCAAAACACAACCAGATTGTAAACCATTTGATTTATCCCATTCCTGATCCAGATTTGCCATTTTTAGGCGTGCATTTAACGCGCATGATTGATGGTACTGTGACCGTGGGGCCTAATGCGGTACAAGGATGGAAGCGCGAAGGCTATGGCAAGATCAACATTAGCCTAACCGATATTTGGGATATGCTGCGCTTTATGGGCTTTTGGCGTGTGCTTAAAAATAATTTGAAAGTGGGCATTAAGGAAACTTGGAATTCTTGGTACAAACCGGGTTATTTAAAAACCGTACAAAAATATTGCCCAAGTTTAACTTTACAAGATTTAGAGCCTTACCCTGCGGGCATTCGTGCACAAGCGGTCATGAAGGATGGCTCAATGGTGCATGACTTTTTATTTGCACACAGTCAGCGCTCGTTGCATGTGTGTAATGCTCCCAGCCCTGCGGCCACTTCTGCATTACCCATAGGTGCTTACATTTGCGAAAAAGTTATTGAAGTTCAAGCTCAATAATATCTGCTTTACCAATCAATGTTTTGACTAAACGCCTGTATGCGTTTGGTCAGCCAGCTCACCCCAGGATCTTCTGCAAATAAGGGGTGATACACCATGGTCATATTGATGGGTGGAATCCCTTTTGGTGGTTTTACTATGCGCACCGCCATCATGTCACTGAATAGCTGTGCCATGTGATAAGGCAGGGTCATAATGGCATTGGTTTTTTCCACAATACGGGCGGCAGCCATGTAGTTCACGGTACGTGCCATGTGTTGTCGACTCATGCCTTGGCTGGCCAGCCAGGTATCCACTGAGTTGGCGCTGACTTGGCTCACATCCATAAACACTACATGAGGCAGTTTTAAATATTGCTTCAGTGTCAGACTGGTTTTTACCTGTGCATGATCTTGTGCCACTAAACAGACTTGGGATTCATTTAACCAAGGCTCACTGATTAAGTGGCTGGGAATGCTTTGTTCGGCGTCCATCCCCATGACCAAATCCACATCCCCATCTGCCAAGCGATTCTGACTGGCATTTTCGGCAATCATTTCGATCTCGATTTTGATGTTCGGGGCCAGAGTTAATAAGTGACTCATGAGCTCTGGAAAAATTACCGCTTCAAAATAGTCGGTACTGGCAATGGTAAAGGTGCGATCCGATTGCGCGGCATTAAAGCTTTCACTTGGGGTTAATGATTGTTGCAGTAGTTGCAGGGCATTGCGCACTTTAGGCGCCATGGCTAAGGCGCGAGGGGTGGGCTGCAGGCCTTGATCTGTGCGTACTAAAATGGGGTCACCTAGTTGGTCGCGCAGGCGATTCAAAGCATGGCTCATGGCAGATTGGCTTAAAAATACTTTGTCCGCAGCTCGACTAACATGGCACTCGGATATAAGGGCTTCAAAGATAATCAGCAAATTTAGATCAAACTGGCGCAGATTCATTAGGTGCATCCTTCGTGTTTAGATATGTATTATATACATACTTGTATTTAAAATATGCATTTCACTAATTCCCTCGCCCTGTCTAAACTGAATGCATCAATAATGACAATCTATAGGGGCAATCATGTCTCATACTAACGATAATGCGGCCAATGCCGATTACCCAATTTATGGCTCATTAGGGGTAACCTTTCTAGAGTTTCCAATGATTCACGATCTAAACGCGTCAGATGCCGAGGTGGTGGTGAGTGGTGTACCGTTTGATATGGCTACATCCGGTCGTGCTGGCTCACGTAACGGCCCACAGGGGGTGCGTGCAGCCTCCATTAATTTGGCATGGGAAGGTGAACGCTGGCCTTGGGATTTCGCCTTAGATGATCACTTAAAAGTAGGTGACATTGGCAATGTGAATTTCAAACACGGTGAGCCACAAACTCTGGTTGATAACCTAGAAGCGCACATTTTAAACATCGTAAAAGCCGGTAAAAATCCATTAACCATAGGCGGTGATCATTTTATTACCCTACCAATCTTACG
>JBFEWA010000268.1:0-4716 GCA_041546605.1 Bermanella sp. | reverse complement strand
TGCGTTAATAGATGTGGCGCTTGAAATGACAGATCTGACTCGGGATGAGCTAGAGCGCTTACTTGATCCCGCACGCATGTGCGGGCCAAGTGATGGGTAGCGTGGTTTATGCGCTTTCGGTTTTCCCTTGAGTGGGAAAGCTGTAACGCAAGATACGACGCACGACACCGAAGTATTGTTTGAAGAATCCAGCAGAGTTGTAAGGAATGTTATATTTCTTACAAATCTGACTCACCTCCTGCGCCATGGCTGGGTAATGCTTGGCTGGCACGTCTGGGAATAGATGATGCTCTACCTGACAGCTTAAATGGCCCGTTAAGATGTGAAATAACTTAGAGCCTTCTAGGTTAGAAGAACCCAGAACTTGACGGTAATACCATTGCCCTTGGGTTTCATTCACACAATCAGATGCTTTGAAAGTATGAATATCTTGTGTGAAATGACCACAGAAAATAATGGTGTTGGTCCAAATATCACGAATCAAATTGGCAATAAAGTTACCCGCTAACACTTGCAAGAAAACAGGGAAGCACAACAGTGGATAAAACACATAGTCTTTGAATAACTGTTTGGCGGCTTTATTGAAAAACGCAAATTTTAGCTCTTCTTTCGTGATGGGCAGCTTACTGGCTTTACGAGATTTCCCCATAAACACACGTTCACCGGCTAATTCGTGATAGGCCACGCCCCATTGAAAGTTTAAGCATAGGGCAATGTAGGTGAAAAATTGCCAAACATTTTTTGGCTTCCAACGAATGTCATCACTTAAGCGTAATAGGCCATAACCAAAGTCACGATCTTTGCCAATGATATTGGTGTAAGTGTGATGTTCATGGTTGTGATAACGCTTCCATGAGGCGCTGTCACCTGCGTTATCCCATTCGAAGTTACGACTATTGATGTTAGGGTCATTCATCCAGTCGTACTGACCGTGCATGACGTTATGACCAATTTCCATGTTGTCTAAAATTTTAGCCACACCTAAGGCAAGTACCCCAAGTACCCAGTAAGCAGGATGTAAAAATCCAAGTACGATCAGTACTCGACCTGCAATGTCACCCAGGCGTTGGATACGAATAAGGTTACGAATATACGTGGCGTCTTGTTTGCCCACTTTTTCCATGGTGCGCTCACGCAGTTGGTTTAATTCCACTGCAAATTGATCTAAGGCGTGAAGATCAGGTTGGTTGTTTGTGCTCTCATGGTTAGAGACCACTTGTGCTGGCATGTTCATCATGGGCTCCTATAAATCCAGTACTACGTCATTAATGGGTAGACTGATGCACATTTGAATTTCTTGTGCGCCTGTGTCGCTGTAGGTTTTGGTTTTGGTGTTGTACACCACGCCACTTTGCTTTTGACATATACATTGATGGCAAACCCCCATGCGACAACCGCTCACTGGGTTTAATGCGTTGTCTTCGGCTAATTCTAATAAGGTTTTTTGAGAACCTGCTTCACTGGCCACTTGCTTGTGTGAACGGGCGAATAACACTTGAGCCGCATCATTTTGAACGTCAGTGGTGATGGGTTCAGGCCCAAAGAATTCGTAATGCACTTGCTCTTCACGGTAGTGCAAATCGTTCAGTAATTGGCGAGTGGCTTGAATCATTGGGCTTGGGCCGCACACATAAAAGTGCGTATGGGCGTTTGCCTGGCTGAAAAAGTTTATGTGTTCAGCCGAGATATTGCCTTCGGTTTCACTGTTGATGAGCTTCACCTGAATGTTTGGATGCTGTACAGCGAGTTGCTGAAAATCTTCTGCGAATGCAAAGTGCTGAGCATTACGCGCGTAATAAATAAGGGTAATGCTTTGCTTAGGGTTTGATTGCCCTAACTGAATGTTTTGCAACATGGAGCGAAACGGCGTGATACCACTGCCACCGGCGATCATACAAATGTGATCGGGAGTGGAGTCGAGAGTGAAATCCCCCATGGCTTCGGAAATATTAACGTATTCCCCTTTGTGCAACGCTTGCGGCAACCAAGGGGTAATGCGCCCTTTGTCTTGAATGCGAATGCTTAATTCAATCAGCCCGGTACGATCAAAATAGGTGGGACTGGAGGAAATGCTGAAAAAACGACTCATCCAAGTGCCGTCTTTTTCTACCGTGAGCTCAATATATTGCCCGGCAGCAAACCCTTGCCAATGTTTACCGGGTTTTAACACCAAGGTGAACATATGGGCGTTTTCATAGCGGATTTCACGAACCTGGGTGCGAGTGCGGTCGGCGCGCCACGCAGGTAATACCCCTTGGATGATGGGTTCAAAATACGCAGCAACGCTTTTATGGTTGGTAAGACTACCAATAAACCAAGACCATGCCTTGCCTGCTTGACTCAATGTCGATGCCATTAGCTGACTCCAAATAATTTGAGCGAACAAGTGTATGCTGAAATCATGGGGTGGTAAAGGAATAGAATGTAATTTGGCTATAATTATTAGTCTTTTTGAGACTTTTTGTGGTTACAAGTGTTTACTAATATATATTGGCTTTACATTTATACCGTTATCTTTTTGGCAGTGATGTTGGTCGTATTAGTAATAAAGTGGGGGGTGCGTGAGCACTATGTGCTGAACTGAGTGAGGTGATCTGTGCAGAAGTGAGCAGGGTCAGAGTTGAACGAGAATAGGGCGTGCTAAAGAGAGCAAAAAGCCGCTACGCCATGGCTTAACATGATATAGCGGCTTGATGTAATGAGACGTGATTAGATCACTTTACTAAAGCGGATGGTTTGGGATTGATTTAAGTATTCATCAAAGACCATACAAATGCTGCGAATTAATAGGATGCCTTTATCGTGAACTTGAATGCCATTTTCGTTCACACTGAGCAATCCATCATTAGCGAAGCTGGCCAGGCGGGCCAATTCATCGGCAAAGTGCGCTTTGGCGTCAATGCCGAAGTTGTGCTGTACCCACTGAAAATCCAATGTGAAGTGGCAGATTAATTGTTTGATTACGGCCTGGCGCAGTTTATCTTCATCTGTGAGAGCCACCCCTTTGCGAATGGGTAGCTCACCTTGGGCAAGGGATGCTTGGTAATCTTCGATGTCTACCGCATTTTGCATGAAGGTGTTGCCAATTTGGCTAATGGAAGAGACGCCTAGGGCCACCAAATCACAGTCTTCATGGGTGGTGTAACCTTGGAAGTTGCGATGCAGTTTTCCTGCTAATTGCGCTTGGGCCAAGCTGTCTTCTGGTTTGGCAAAGTGATCCATACCAATATAGAGATAACCGGCTTTCGTCAGCAGTTGAATGCTGTCTTGCAGCATGGTTAGCTTTTCTTCTGGGTTAGGCAATTCTTGGGTGTTAATGCGACGCTGTGGCTTAAAGCGCTCGGGCAGATGCGCATAGTTAAATACAGAGATGCGATCTGGGCTTAGCTCAATGATGTGTTGTAAGGTTTTACGGAAGCTAGTACGGGTTTGCTTAGGTAAGCCGTAAATCAAATCGATATTGATGGATTTGTAGTTTAAATCTCGTGCTTGTTGCAGGGTTTCCGTGGTCATTTTTAGCGGCTGAATACGATTTACCGCTTGCTGCACCAGTGGGTCCACATCTTGAACCCCAAGGCTGACGCGATTGAAGCCTAAGCTACTCAGGTGCGATAGGGTGTCGTCTTGTAATTCTCTAGGGTCGATCTCGATGGAAAAATCCCGCTGTTCATCCTGAGATAAATTAAAGTGTTCGCGCAGTTTAAGCATGAGGCGGGTCATTTGCTCGTTACTTAAAAAGGTCGGCGTGCCGCCCCCAAAATGCAATTGATCCACGGTGCGTGAGCGATCGTAACCGGCAGCACGGATTTCAATCTCTTTGAATAAGGCATCAAGGTAAGGATCCGCTTTTTCACGGCGTTTAGTAATCACCTTGTTGCAGGCGCAGTAATAGCATACGTGAGCGCAAAACGGGATGTGAATGTATAGGGATAGCCCTTGGGCTTGTTTGTCACTGTTTTCACGGGCTTGCTGGTAGTCTGCCACGGTAAAATTGGGGTGAAATTGCACCGCAGTGGGATACGAAGTGTAGCGCGGGCCGGACTTGTCGTGTCGCTTGATGAGGTCCACATCCCACTTAAGGGTTGGCCATTTTGAAGAAGTTGCTTGAGTCATGGCTAGCCTGTTACTACTAAATGAATAGAGACATGCTAACAGGGTAGAGATTGTGGATATTGCTTTAGGTCAAGCCAGCCCATGCTTTGCGCATATTAAGGGCTGGCTAGGCATATTAGGTGCTAGAACATGCTTTGCATGGGGACGCTGCACCATTTGCCGTTTTGGCAGATGGCTTTCACCCATAAGCGATGCTTGATGCGATTCACCTTACGCTCTTTTGGCGCCATCATTTGTAGGCTGGCAAGGGTTTGAGCATTTGGATAAATGGTTGGATCATTTAAAATTTCAGTATCTACGAACTGCTGAGCATCCAGCATAGGAGTTGGGTAGGCGGTGTAGTTCGAGTTACGTGCTGAAACCTTGGCAGACATCATGAAATCAATAAAGGTATAGGTCAAATCTTGATTCGGCGCATTTTTAGGAATGGCCATGATGTCGATCCACATGGCGGCACCTTCCTTAGGAATGATGTATTCGAGGTTTTCGTTTTCGGCCACTTCCGTGAGGATGTCACCTGAGTAACCCACACCTAAGCAGATTTTGTTTTCTTTAAGGTCATCTGTGTATTGAGTGGTGTGCAGGTAATTAATGTCTGCAATG
>JBFEWA010000432.1:0-2430 GCA_041546605.1 Bermanella sp. | reverse complement strand
GGGATTTATTCTACTGTTACGGACTTGGCAAGATTCCTCGGCTGATCCACATCGGTTCCGCGAAGTACCGCCACATGATAGCTCAACAACTGCAACGGAATGATGTACAAAATCGGCTCCATCAAATCGCTGCATGACGGCATGCTTAGCACCTTCATGTTGTCTGTGCTGGTGACTTTGGCTTTTTCGTCTGCGAATACATACAGTTCACCGCCACGGGCGCGCACTTCTTCTAGGTTCGACTTAAGCTTATCCAACAATTCGTTTTGCGGTGCCACGGTGACGATTGGAGTGTCTTTATCCACCAGTGCCAATGGGCCGTGTTTTAATTCACCGGCTGGGTAGGCTTCGGCGTGGATATACGAAATTTCCTTAAGCTTTAACGCTCCTTCCATGGCGATTGGGTACATGGCCCCACGACCTAGGAATAAGCCGTTATGCTTCTCGGCAAAACCTTGCGCTAGGGCTTCGATGTCCGCATCCATGGCAATGGCTTTTTCGATTAGCTCAGGCAAGTTCACTAAATCTTTAACGATTTCTTCTTCAACTTGATCCACCATGCCGTGACGACGACCCAATGCGATGGTCAGCATCATTAACGCAACTAATTGCGAAGTGAAGGCTTTGGTGGAGGCCACGCCAATCTCAGGACCGGCATTGGTCATGATGGCTAAATCCGATTCACGCACTAAGGATGAACCCGGCACGTTACAAATACTCAAGCTAGCGGTGAAACCCATGTCTTTGGCTTTGCGCAAAGCGGCCAAGGTATCGGCGGTTTCGCCAGACTGAGAAATGGTAATGAACAAACTATTCGGTAGTGCTACGGTTTTGCGGTAACGGTATTCGCTGGCCACTTCGATCTGACAAGGAATGCCTACTAAACTTTCGATCCAATACTTGGCCACTAAACCTGAGTGAAACGAGGTACCACAGGCAATGATTTGCACCGCTTGGGTTTGATCAAACACGTCTTTGGCTTTGATGCCAAAAGCTTGTTCTAGTAAACGAGTTTTGCTGATGCGACCTTCAAGGCAGTTACGAATCACCTGCGGCTGTTCGTAAATTTCTTTCATCATGTAATGACGAAATTCACCTTTGTCGGCGGCATCCATCTTGTGTTCAAACACAGAGACATCGTGTACCACTTCAGCGTTGTCTTTATCCCACACGTGCACGTGATCAGTGGTGAGTTCAGCCACATCCCCTTCGTTTAAGAAGATGAAACGGTCGGTCACTTGCAACAGTGCCAATTGGTCAGAGGCAATAAAATGTTCGCCACTGCCCACGCCAATCACCAAAGGCGAGCCTTGGCGCGCGGCCACTAATTTACCCGGATGATCCGCACTGATTACGCCTAATGCGTAAGCACCGTCTAAGCGTTTAATGGTTTCTTTTACCGCATCCGTAAGGGATGAGGTTTTTTGTAAATTCTGATGAATTAGATGCACCACCACTTCGGTGTCGGTTTGCGATAAAAACTCATAACCGGCGTCGCGTAATTCTTCACGCAGCTCTTCGTAGTTTTCGATGATGCCGTTGTGCACGATGGCCAAACGCTCACCGGACATGTGAGGATGAGAGTTAGCTTCGGATGGCTTACCGTGAGTGGCCCAACGGGTGTGGGCAATGCCGGTTTTACCAAAGAACGGTTCGGCGGCGATGCCGTCTTCTAATTCTTTTACCTTACCCATACGACGACAACGCTCGATCACGTTGGCATCGTTTAACACGGCTAAGCCGGCGCTGTCGTAACCACGATACTCAAGACGACGCAGACCTTCTAACAAAATCTCATTTACATTACGTTGAGCAATACCGCCCACAATTCCGCACATATTTTTATTCCTTTATAAAATGACGCCTCACGTATTACTGAAGGCGTTTTAATTCTTTGGTCGGACGTCTGAAGTCGGACGCATTAATCAAGCTTCCGACGTCCGACACCCGACGTCTAGCCAATTACTTTTTAGTAGGACGCTGCCAGTTTAAATTCACCTGCTTACCACGAGCCACGGCCAGCTTATCGGCTTCTACTTCTTTGGTAATGGTAGAGCCTGCGCCAACGGTTGCACCTGCGCCTACTTTTACCGGGGCCACTAAAGACGAGTTAGAGCCAATAAAGGCACCGTCGCCGATTTCGGTTTTAAATTTGTTCACGCCATCATAGTTACAGGTAATGGTGCCAGCGCCAATATTAGCGCCTTTGCCAATCACTGCATCACCAATATAGGTTAGATGATTCACCTTGCTGCCTTCGCCTATGATGGATTTTTTCACTTCACAGAAGTTACCCACTTTGGCGCCGTTTTCTAATACCGCACCAGGACGTAAGCGCGCGTATGGACCGATGTCACAAGCTTGCTTCACTTCTGCGTCTTCTAAGTGGCTAAACGCTTTTACTTTTGAGCCTGCGGCGATGGCGGTATT
>JBFEWA010000032.1:0-15104 GCA_041546605.1 Bermanella sp. | reverse complement strand
GAAAGACATCCCTTGGGTGCATTTTGACGTCATGGCATGGAATAACCGTGCGTTACCGGGACGTCCAGCGGGCGGTGAAGCCATGGGGATTCGCGCCGTGTTTGAAATGCTTCAAGCCAAATATCAGTAAATCCCGACTAAAGCCCGAATGAGCCTCTCATTCGGGCCTTACTTGAACGCCTACACAGCAAATATCACCCCATCCAATATCAACCCACCCAGGCTGATCCCCGAGTGGCCCACCTCATCAAGCTGTTCAAATTTCGTGCAAGCCTTCACATACAGCGCAAAATGCCTATAATGCGCCCCACTGATTTCAGTATCCAAATGAACAACATGCGCCGAAATTACGCTTCGGTTAGCAGGAGCCAATATGACCCAATCTCAACAGACTGGCAGCATCGTTGTATGCGCCATGTACAAATTTGTCACCCTAGACAACTTTGAAGCCATTCGTCCAAACCTTTTACAGGTCATGGAAGACAACCAAGTTCGCGGCACCCTATTATTAGCCTGCGAAGGCATTAACGGCACCGTTGCCGGTTCCCGCGAAGGTATTGATAACCTACTGGCTTGGTTGAAAACCGATGAACGCCTAGCGGATATTGATTACAAAGAATCCTACACCGACATTCCGCCATTTCACCGCACCAAAGTGAAATTGAAAAAAGAAATCGTCACCATGGGTGTAGAAGGTATCGACCCGAAACAAGTGGTTGGCACCTATGTGGATCCTAAAGATTGGAACGATCTGATCAGCGATCCAGAAGTGGTATTAGTGGACACCCGTAATGACTATGAATACCAAGTAGGTACATTTAAAAACGCCATTAACCCAAATACGGAAACCTTCCGTGAGTTTCCTCAGTATGTAAAAGAAAACCTAGATCCAACTAAGCACAAAAAAGTGGCCATGTTCTGCACCGGCGGTATCCGCTGTGAAAAATCCACCGCTTACATGAAAGAGCAAGGATTTGAAGAGGTATACCACCTGAAAGGCGGCATTCTTAAATACCTAGAAGAAGTGCCTGAAGACAACACCCTTTGGGATGGCGAGTGCTTTGTATTTGATGAACGCGTTACCGTGAATCATAAACTAGAAAAAGGCGCCTACGATCAGTGCCACGCCTGTCGCTTGCCGATTACTGAAGAAGAAAAGCTAGATGCCCGTTACCAAAAAGGTGTGAGCTGTCCTCATTGTTACGACAAGCTAACCGACGAACAACGTCAACGTTTTGCTGAGCGTGAAAAACAAGTGGAGCTGGCTAAACAGCGCGGCGAAGCCCACATTGGTGGTGACGTAAAACTCACCATCGAAGAGCACCGCAAAGCCAAAGAAGCGGAGCGTGAACAACAGCGTAAACGCAGTTTAGCTGGGCAAAAATAATCCTACTTCTAGTTAAATAGCGCCTTAAGGCGCTATTTATTTGCCTTTCGTATATCCCAAATATAAATACCGTCGATACTACTTGGCCGCACTTGGTGTATAAACAACCCACAGCGACGAGCGTATTCCTCTATTCCACCGCATTGCCTGTATGCCCTAAACCTAAAATAATGGCCCGAAATACATTCGTCTAATTCTATGGCTATTTTTGACCCAAAACGTTTAGGTTTTCCATAGTCCGCAATCAGAATCCGTTTAGATACCTGACTTAATTTAGTTAAGATCAAACACGCATCATGCTGGGATAACTCATGCAAACATAATGTACTGCTAGATACATCAAAATCCCGCTGGGCTAGATCCAATGCATTCATACAATCAAAATGAATATGCTTCATATCTTGTTTTCGGCATCTTTCCTGAGCAAATTGAATCAAGCTGCCATCAATATCAATGCCCAATCCCATACTGATCTTTGGTTGTGCCAATAACAAAAAATGGCCGCTGCCGCAGCCAACATCCAATACCTTTGCACCCGTTTCAATAAGAGATACTAACTCTTGCCGTAACGGTATTAATGCTTTATCCGCCAGCTGAGTTTTAATCCAAACTTTTAGCCTCATATTTACTCTTAGATTTACATTAAAACCGCCAGCGCCGCCTCATAATTTGGCTCATCTACGGTTTCTGCTACCTGCTGTGAATGCAGCACTTTACCATTTTCATCAATGACCACCACAGAGCGTGACAGTAATTTGGTCAATGGGCCAGAAACAAATTCCACCCCATAATCCAAACCAAAACTGGAGCGAAAGCTAGACGCTACTTTCACATTATCAATGCCCTCGGCACCACAAAAACGAGACATGGCGAATGGTAAATCCGCAGACACACACACCACCACGGTGTTATCTAGCGAGGCGGCTTTCTCATTGAATTTACGTACCGAAGTGGCGCAGGTATCCGTATCAATAGACGGGAAGATATTTAAAATCACACGCTTACCCGATAATTGCGACAAGGTTAAATCCGATAAATCCCCTTGAGCCAACACAAATGCAGGTGCTTGAGATCCTGGCTTAGGTAATTCACCTTGGGTATCGAATGCATTGCCTTTTAAAGTCACTGTGGCCATGTTTGCTCCTTAATTTGATTTGAAAGATTGTGTGCCCTAAAGCCTGTACGTAAGAAACCCCTTATTGGATCGCTCAAAAGCCATATTCGAGCATTTACGCCTTTTAATAACTCAGCCTTTATAGCCTAGCTGCTAATTGCCCGAAGGCGACCTGCCATTATTTAAAGATTCCCTCAAAACCTGTACGTACCGACTTATTACATGCTATATAAACTCAGCGATTAAATTTAACTCTGATTCGTCATAACTAAGTAGACCCCATGAACGCCCCTTGCAATGCACATGTCATTTACATTTCCCACGGTGGTGGCCCGCTACCCTTGCTTAACGATCCTAAGCATGAAGCCATGGTACAAAACCTTAAAGAAATTACGGCTTTACTAACCAAGCCAGACGCCATTGTGATCTTTAGTGCTCATTGGGAGTCGTCTAATATTCAAATTACTCACGCCGCGCAACCGCCGCTTATTTTTGATTATTATGGTTTTCCACCTGAAACCTATGAACTGCAATACCCAGCACCAGGGGCACCGGCATTAGCGCAAAACATTGCACACCTATTGCAAAAGCAAAATATTGATCAAGCACTCACAGATGACAGAGGCTTTGATCATGGTATGTTCATTCCATTAATGATCATGTATCCAGAAGCCGACATTCCCTGCGTTCAAGTGTCTTTAAATGACAATTTAAACACGCAGGATCACATAGACTTAGGCAAGGCACTGCAACCGTTAAAAGACCAAAACATCTTGTTCATTGGCTCAGGGTTTTCATTTCATAACATGCGCGCCTTTATGACCCCACCCACCACAGAGACACGCCAATACAATTTGGACTTTGATCAATGGCTAAATAACACCATGACGGACAACACCCTTAACGAGCCCGACCGAGAAGACAAGCTAAACAACTGGGCCAATGCCCCCAGCGCGCGCTACTGTCACCCAAGAGAGGAGCATCTTCTGCCACTGCACGTTTGCTACGGCATAGCACAACAACCCTGCTCTCATGCATTTCAGTTCCAAGTCCTGTCCCAGCAGGCCAGTGCCTTTGTTTGGAGCCCTGAATGAACTTCCAAGACTGCCAGCAATATCTCGCTGACAAACCCGAAACCCAAGTGAGCTTTCCGTTTGGTCCTGAGGTGTACGTTTACAAGGTGGCAAACAAGATGTTTGCCCTACTTTCACCCAAGGGGAATCGCACTGATAGCAATCCACAGCAGCACGCCCAGCTCAACTTAAAATGCGACCCTTTTCATGCTCAAGAGTTAAGGGACGTGTTCTCCGCTGTGATTCCTGGGTATCACATGAACAAAAAACACTGGAATACCTTAATTTTGGATGACAGCTTACCGCCATCTGAAATCACCCGGCTCATTGACCACAGTTACGGCTTGATTGTCAGTAAGCTCACCGCCGCCCAGCGTAAACCCTTAGAACTGAAATACGGCCCAGACACCCTATATAACGCCCTTTCCCCTTATGCCTAATTCCCCCTAGGCAGAAGGCAGTTAGCACACTAAAATACGCACATTTTTACACGGGTGGATTTTCCATGGCATCGTTGCAAGAACAACTGCTTAAAGCAGGCCTGACCAATAAGAAAAAGGTCAAACAAGCGGAACGCGAAAAACAGAAAGTGGCCAAGCAGAAGCGTCAAGGTGAAGACGTGGTAGACGAAGCCAAGCTACAAGCGGAAAAAGCGCGCTTAGCCAAATTAGAGAAAGACAAAAAACTCAATGAAGAGCGCCAAGCACAAGAGCAAGCCAAAGCCCTAGCCGCACAGATAAAACAATTAATTGAAGGTCATGCCATTAGCTTAGACGGCGCTGATCTTGATTATAACTTTACCGATGGCACCAAGATCAAACGCATTCAGGTGACACCTTTATTACAACACCAACTAAGCCGTGGCATTGTGGCCATTGCCAAGCTGGAACAAACCTATTTTATTTTACCGGCCGTGGTGGCGGATAAAATTCGCGAACGCAATGACAGCTATATTGTGTTCCAAGCCACACCACAAGCCCAAGAAGTCGAAGAAGATGATCCGTATGCGGATTACCAAATCCCTGACGATTTAATGTGGTAACCCGGCTTTTTCCCTTCTTTAAAAGGCTTAAATAGAAATATTTAAGCCTTTTCTTTTGCCTAAAATCCACTATATTTAAATGAACTATGGATGAAAAAATAACTCTAACGAGGTTATAAAAATACTTCCGTCATAGTTGACCCTCTCTATCTCACCCAAGGTTAACTCTGACGCAGCATAATTACTTTATGAGGTAACGGACTATATGAGTGATTTAAGCGATATCAAAAAAGTGCGTGAGCATTGGCAAAAAGCTTACTTTGAAGGCAATACCCAAATACTGGAACAAATCGAAGCCAAAGACTTCTATGTACGCAGCGCCAGCGGCACGAAAGATCGATCGGCACGTTATCAAACCATTCAAGAAGCCATCGAAAGCGGCCATTGGTTTAAGCAAAACATCATTCAAGAAGAAGATGCCCTGCAATTTTTACTCAATGATGGCAAAGCCAAAATATCTGGCCACGGTCGCACCCTAGCCAATGGCCAGCCTTTGTCTGAAATCCTATTCGAAGAAAACTGGATCAAATCCAAAGATGGCTGGCAGGTAAAAGCCTTACACCTGAATAAACTGGCCTAACATCGCCATACTGGCACTTCCCGTCTATATTTTAGAGACTCGGAGGTGCCCTATGAGTTATGTCGATGGCTATATGATTCCCGTCCCCAATCACAACAAACAAGCCTATATTGATCAGGCAAAGCGATGTGGGCCCATTTTCCAAGAATATGGCATGCTGAGCATGAAAGAATGCTGGGGTGACGATGTACCGCCAGGCACACTGACCTCCATGCCCATGGCAGTACAGTGCCAAGCAGACGAAACCGTTGTGTTCAGTTGGATGATTTGGCCCGACAAAGCCACGCGGGACACAGGCATGAAAGCGGCCATGGCGGACCCAAGAATGCAAATGCAAGGCCCAGACATGCCGTTTGATGGCAAACGCATGATATTCGGTGGATTTGAAGTGATTTACGAGCTGTAAACTTCAATTCGACAATCACTAAAAGGAGAGACCATGAAATCTTATCTACTCACCGCTTTGGCGCTCACCGCCAGTTTGTTTTTAACCGCGTGTGAAAGCATGCCAGAAAACGTGAAAGACGATGGCCGAGCTTCAGCCGAGCGCGCAAAAGCCAATGCCGAAAAGGCTTATGAAGATATGAAAGACGACATGTAAGCCCACACAAATCCCTTAAAGCAAAAAAGCCCCAAGTATTCACTTGGGGCTTTTTTGTATCAACATCTAAAGGGTTTTAGGTATTAACCTTCAACACCTTGAGATTTCAAGTAATCGTCATAGGTGCCGTGGAAGTCCACGATGCCTTTATCCGTAATCTCAATGATGCGCGTGGCAATGGAGCTTACAAACTGACGGTCATGGGATACGAACAACAAGGTGCCTTCGTAGTTTTCCAACGCCAAGTTCAAGGACTCGATTGATTCCATATCCATGTGGTTAGTGGGTTCATCCAACAACAAGATATTCGGGTTTTGCATCATAAGCTTGCCGAACAACATACGGCCTTGCTCACCACCGGAAATCACTTTCACTGACTTTTTAATATCACTGGCACTGAACAGCATACGACCCAGTTGACCACGCACTACTTGCTCGTCGTCCCCTTCGTTCTTCCACTGATCCATCCAGTCGTAAAGATTCATGTCTTTTTCAAAATCGCTAGAATGGTTCTGAGCGTAGTAACCAATGTTCGCGTTTTCGGACCACTTTAAGGTACCCGCTTTCGGCTCCATCTTACCTGCCAGGGTATGCAGCAAGGTGGTTTTACCGATACCGTTTTGACCGATAACCGCAATCTTCTCGCCCACTTCAACCATTAGGTTAACGTTGGCAAACAACATGTTGTCTTCGTAGCCTTGTGCTAAATCCTCTACCACAAGCGCGTTACGGAATAACTTTTTCTCTTGCTCAAAACGAATGAACGGCGACTGACGGCTAGACGCTTTTACTTCGTCTAGCTTAATCTTATCGATCTGCTTGGCACGGCTGGTAGCCTGCTTCGCCTTAGACGCGTTAGCAGAGAAACGGCTAACGAAGGTTTTAAGCTCAGCGATTTGCGCTTGTTTCTTCGCATTATTGGCCAGCATACGCTCACGAGCTTGAGTAGCTGCCGTCATGTACTCATCGTAGTTACCTGGGTACACGCGCAGTTCACCGTAATCCAAGTCAGCCATGTGCGTACACACACTGTTCAAGAAGTGACGGTCGTGCGAGATGATGATCATGGTGCAGTTACGCTCGTTTAGCACCCCTTCTAACCAACGAATGGCGTTAATGTCCAAGTTGTTGGTAGGTTCGTCTAAAAGCAAAATATCTGGATCAGCAAACAACACCTGAGCCAATAACACACGTAGCTTCCAGCCTGGCGCAACCGCGCTCATCAAGCCGTAATGCTGCTCGGTTGGAATATCCAAACCTAATAGCAATTCACCTGCACGGGCTTCTGCGCTGTAACCGTCCATTTCGGCGAATTCGGTTTCTAGATCTGCCACACGCATGCCGTCTTCTTCGGTCATGTCTGGGTTCGCATAAATAGCATCACGCTCGCTTTTCACTTTCCAAAGCTCAGCGTGGCCCATCAATACGGTATCAATAACGGTGTAATCTTCGTACGCAAACTGGTCCTGATTCAATTTGGCCATGCGCTCGTTAGGGTCAAGGCTTACATTACCGCCGGTTGGCTCCAGCTCGCCCCCTAGGATTTTCATGAATGTGGATTTACCACAGCCATTAGCACCAATTAAACCGTAGCGATTGCCTTCACCGAATTTGACTGAAATATCTTCAAAAAGGGGTTTATCCCCGAACTGCATGGTGATGTTAGCGGTTGAAATCAAGATGAATACCTAAGAAATGTGTATTTAACAAATGGCCGCGAAGGGTACCCTTTGTTGGCTATTTGATCAAATCATTCCGCCCTTTTTAGCCTGATTACACGGCATTTTGGCCAGCAATTAGGCATAAGCGACCAAGGCAAACTACAATTCTTGAATATAAGCCTCAGACGTATTAAGTTGGGGTTATGGCAGATGCCAATATTCGATCTATGCACGATAACGGATTAACCATGATAAAAGTCATCATTGAACGCAAAATCGCCGAAGGCCTTGAACTAAACTACCTAGATGCCATCCGCACCACGCTACATGCGGTCATGGAAGCCCCTGGTTACATTTCCAGCGAATCCCTAACGGACGTTCACAAAACCAACCACCGCCTGATCATCACCAACTGGCGTTCAGTGCAAGCATGGGAAAAATGGTACAGCTCACCAGAGCGTAAAGCAGCCATTGCGGAAATCACACCGATTTTAGACGGCGATGAAAAAATCACCGTGGCCGAAGCCAGATAATGAGACACAAATAACCTTCTTAACAGAAGGTTATTTTTTATTACCGTTTCACGCTTGTAGATAGGCATATAACCCCTTATATTCCCTGCCCTATAATAGATTTACGCTAGGTTTTTCGTTGCATGAATGCCACATCTGAGCCCACGGTTGGGTTAGCCTCAGCCCGAGCCATCATCGATTTCTTTTTGCAGTTCAATATGGACAGCCAAGCCTTGGCACGGGAACTCAACATTGATGAAACCTTGCTCACAGAAGCCGATCAACGCCTACCCATCAGCATCTACCACGCCATTTGGGATTTAGCCATTCAGAAAAGCCAGTGCCCAGAACTGGGCCTAAGCATTGCGCAAAACGAAGGCATTGAAGATCTCGGGCTGGTGGCCCATGTGGTATACAACAGCGCCACCCTCAAAGAAGGTTTAGATCACTACATTCGCTTGTTCAGCGTGGTCAACGAAGCCATCGAATTAGAATACGAGCTTATCGATAAACGCTGCCATCTGCGTTATATCTATAAGTCCCCTGAGTATTACAACATTCCCGACATTGAGCGCACCCTTGCTATCGTAGTGTTGCGCACCATCAAGGCCGTGGGATTAGAAACCCGCTTTTACGCCGTGAACTTTCAACACAGCAAACCAGAATACGCGCAAAAGTTTGAAGAAGTGTTCCCGTGCAAAGTGAACTTTGATCAAGCCTGCTGTGAAGTGGTATTTGATAGCAAAATGCTCAACATGAAGCCCAAGCGCCGCAACCCCCACATGCGCGTGGCCACGTTAAATTACGCCAATCAAATTTTATCGCGCCTGTTTAAACGCAGTATCACCAGCAAAGTGAAACGCTTGGTGGAAAAGAATTTAAGCGACGGCAACTTTGATGCCGAGCAAACCGCAAAATTGCTCAACATGAGCCGCCAAACACTTTACCGCAAACTGAAAAACGATGGCTCGTCTTACAGTGACATTGTGGATTCAGTCAAACAAAACAAAGCCTTTTATGCCCTTAAGCAAACCCAACTACCATTAACCGTGATTGCGTATGATCTTGGCTTTTCGGAACTCAGCGCCTTTACTCGCGCATTTAAACGTTGGACTGGCTTAACCCCAGCTGAGTACCGCAAACAAGAAAGTGGGAAAAAGCACTCGCACCCGACTGAGTGAGCGAAGTGTGGGCAGTGAACAGTGTGAGTCGGGCGACTGACAGGAATATTTTTAATTGTTTTGTTACACGGCTTTTGCTGACTGCACCGCATTCACGATACCTTCATATCCAAACCAGTTATTCAATGGATAATATAGATAAGCTTTATTATTTTCTATTTCAATACATTCTGGGGGATGATTCTCATTATAAATTTTTGAAGCATCCTTCAAAGGTAAAGCCTTAGGGGAGACTTCTAATGGACTCAATGCTCTAACTATATGGCCTTTTCCGTAAACCCCATCAGAAATATCTGTATCAAGTAATACTATACAATACCGTCCATACTTTAACGTTCCCGCAAGTGCGAACTTATAAAGTGCAGTATTGTTCTTTCCTATGGTTATGTTTCCGGCTTCCGTATTCATGAAATTCGAAAATGGGAAGCTTCCTTCTTCCTGAAACCACTGTATAAAAGTTCCATCTTCACCTAATAAATACTTGAACTTCTTTTTAAGATTTATATCTCTTATAAAAGTCACGTATATAAAGGGAAGGAGGATAAGGATAAACGAAATCCAGATGACGTATCCAATTTCCACAGTTCCAGAAAATCCTTATGACGTGTAACGCCAAGCTAAGGGGCGCAATTTATTGCGTCCATAGCTTGAGCGTCTTGTTAGTTTATTGATTCAATTATTGACTTGATCTTTTTTAGCTGTTCGTTTTGGTAATTTGTATAACTAAAAGACCAAGACGTGCCGTTTTTGAAGTAAAAAACAACCATCGTAATCCCCCTTTCAGCTTGATATTCAGAAAATGTATCCACATCTACAGATTCAATATCTTTAGCACTTCCTTTCCAAATAGACCTCTTACCCCTAATAACCTGTAGGTAATCACCTTCTATATTAAAGGCCTCGTAGACCGCTGAGATTCTTGTATAAAAATATAAAAAGACTATCAAAGCACCAAACGTGAGCATAAATCCGGCTGGAAAAGCTATAAACAGAAGTGGAATAGCAAACAAAGAAAGTAATGATACATAAAAGTACATTGGCGCCAAATCATTATGAGTCGGCTTAGGAGCTTCTATGAGGATATCCGTATCTGACAAGTGATTCCCTTACCTTAATAACCTAACGCCTAATATAAAACGCGCGAAGCATGAGCGTCGGGCGGCCGAAGGGCGCGAATTTAATATTTTTGTTATATGGTTTTGTATGCGTCATTGTTAAAGCAAAAGTAATACAAGCAGAGAATACTTGGAATAACAAAATATGCATATCTTAAACTTATTATCAATATAAGGTGTAATTCCGTATCCATTGGTACTAATCCAAATGGATATAATTCATAAGTACGTATACCTACGTAAAATATCAATACTAGGATCCACACATTTTTTGGAAATAACGTTCGGCCCAACCCGTAGCAAAGAACTGCAGAAATTCCTAAGATATTTCCAGTCCAAGATATCAAAGGCCGAACCTGATTAAAAACCCCAGCTTCAACTCCCTCAACAAAAAGAAAGCCCATACGTAGAAGTTCTAGTACACAATAAATAATGGCTATTTTACGAAGCACTGAATTACCTTATAACGCGTAGCTAAGCGGCGAGCGGACGCGAGTCCATAACCCGCGCGCAGCGGTGAATTTAGGGCTAAATTGCTTCAGCGATTTGTTATAAATCAGTATGCTTCGCATAGCCCGGTAAACGAATTATCTCCATTAATATACATGAATGGCTTCTCTATATTGACATTGAATTCTTGAACATAAAGGTAGGCAACAGCTGTCATTGGCTTATAAACTGTAATCACCTTGAAGGCCTGCTCATTTGAACCCCAATCAAGTACTTGAGGTGTCCCATTTTCATTAGAGTTGGAGATCTCGCCGACAATCTTTCCATTAGATTTATCCACTACAAACTCCTTACCGATATGAAGTTTTGCAAAGGGTGTTTCTGTTAATTCACCTTGATCAGTTAAACCGCTAGCAAACTGAACCTTACATTTATATGCATCAATCCCAAAGGAAAAGGCAGATAATGTAATCAGCAAGATCAAACTTAGTAGTCTCATGCACATTCCTTATGATTTATAACGCCGCAAACATGGGCGAGCAAGCGAAGCTTGCGAAGTCCAAGCACACGTAGTGTGCTGAACATGATTTGCCTTGTTAGCACTGAACGATTGATGCGGGCTTGTTATTTGATGCAGCATCTTCTAGTGCCTCTATTAATGTTAAAATCAAATCACGGCCAGTTGATGTGACAAAATAATTGGCTAGTGACGTAATCTCTGGTGATATATTACTACCCCATGGTGGTTGCTTTGAAGAATTTTCAATATCCCAGACTATTTTCTCTGGGCTTAGCATAGAAAGCTCTTATTTGATTTGGTTTAATTCTGAGAGTGCGGAGTTAGCCAAGTTAGCATCTAAGCTCCCTTGATATAATTTACCAAGAATATTAGGAAAACGACTAGCCCAACCATCTTTTTCTAGGTTGGCGCTTACCGTGCTGCAAAAAGCATGAAAAAAATCTGATGTGCCAATTTCATCAGTTATACTTCCTACTTTAATTCCAACTCCCATTCTCAATTCCTATTGTGTGCTAACAGTTTATTCTACGTCTCGTGACCGAGAAATATAATATTCGGTCACGTGACGTGTTTTCAGGGCGCCTTTGCCCGCTATTTTTTTGTAACCCAGCAATCATGCTGCATGCAGCCCGCTTTGGCAAATATGCCGTCCTTTTTTTACGCCCTGCTCAAACATTTATAGCTGTGTTCGTCTTTAATTGCTTCAACACAGCCACTCTTTAACTACTTCCTTCGACTACTTTCTTCGACAGGCTCAGGATGAACGGTGATATTGAGGTGCAGCCCCGAAAAAGAAAACCGTGCTGGCTTTGATTATCCAAAATGCGAAATTTTGATACTTCACGCTATCCCAAAAACGCACTTGCGCGAAATGAATACCCGCCTTCGCGGGTAAGACGGAAGTGCTCCTGATTAGCCTTCAATTAAGTTTCCTGCCACTACGCTTCCACCCGCCAGTGCGGGCTCCTACAAGTTCAGGGCGAAACGGCTTGATTTAGCAGAGCAATCACCCGCCAGTGCGGGCTCCTACAAGTTTAGGGCGAAACGGCTTGATTTAGCAGAGCAATCACCCTCCGGTGCGGGCTCCTACACATTAACCATCATTCAATCACTGTACGAGTTTGCACCCAGAGTACCCTGCGAACGCAGTGAGTGCATTGGGTATGCGAGCAATATATTTATGATCTCATAGCTCATACGGTCAAAAAAGCGCATAAAAAAAGCCCCGCCAATTCTGTGTTACCACAGAACTAACGGGGCTTTTGTATAACGATGTATTAAGCCGTTTCTAGGGTCTTAATGAAATCAACAATGTCTTGTACACGGGTTAGCTTTTCAGCTGAACCTTCGTCAATTTCACAATCGAACTTTTCTTCAAGAGCCATTAATAGCTCAACCGTGTCCAAAGAGTCTGCACCTAGGTCTTCAATGAAGTGAGATTCAGGCTTCACCTGACCCGCTTCTACACCTAGTTGCTCAACCACTACTTGTACTACTTGTTGTAAGATATCAGACATTTTATTCTCCTAAGATTCTGATAAACGAAATTATCCTGCTTTTTTCATTCCCGCTAATTGGGAAAAATCCTGAATGGCCACAGGGGTTAACGGGTCAGGTTTGTGCTCATAATCAATAAAGTCATAAGCAAAACCAAATTGTTGTAAGAATTCTTTCTTAAATTCATCGACGTTGATCAAATCAGCCAAGTTTGTTTGATTCACGTTATTCAGAATCTCGTTCACTTGCGCTTGAATGTCTGAGTTGCGCTCTAAATCATCCACCCGTAGGCGTAGGTTTTTAGCGGCTACGTCTTCATCAAATAAGTGTTTATCTAATAATCGGGTGACTTGCTGTAATGTGGTTTCATACATGTCGGCTTGTTTTTGTTGCTGATGCAAGGCAGCAATGTACAAAGGCAAACTTGGAATCACTGAGCTAGACGGCGTCACCAAGGCTTGCAATAAACCAATGCGCGCTTGGCCACCCATTTTGCTCAAACCTTGATCAAGCGCCACACAAGTCTCATGTAAATGGGCTTTGGCGCATCCCAAGGTGCCATTACCGTAAATTTCCTGGGTTTGATCTGGCCCTAAGTAGCTGTAAGCAATGGTTTTAAAGTTGGGGGCAAGCACACCGGCTCTTTTTAATCGAGATACCCATTCTTGCCAGTCTTCACCACCCATGACTTTAACCGTGGCATCCACTTCATCGTGAGTAGCGGAACCTACTTCGATTTCGCGCACTTCGCTTTTAAACACATCTAGGGTTTTACCCGTGAAGGTTTCATTAATGGGTTTAATGGCACTGTGATATTCCGCCACGCCCTTAATGGTGCGTTTAGGTGCGGCTAATGAATACACCAACACATCAATTTGTTTTTCCGCTTGTTGCAGCTTTTGAATCACCCAGTCTTTGGCGTTGTGCTGAAAACCGTCTTGGTTACTGCTTAATGCCATTTTATTTGCACGGCGCGCGTAATATTCAAATGCTTGATTGTTATACCAGCCGGCACTGCCATATTTATGGGCTTGTGCAGCACGGTCACAATACACGCCTAAGGTATCCATACCCGCAGAGAACGTTAAAGCAATACGGGAAGCCAAACCAATACCAGAACTGGCACCAATCACTAACGCCGTTTTGCCTTGCATGCCTTGGATTTTATTTTCGCAGGCATCCTGCACTTGCTGGTAAACGTTGTAATAACATCCAACCGGATGTGCATTGGTACATATATTGTTTTTAATTCTTGGCTGATAACCCATAGCCGGCCTCCTATTTATTCTGTTTATTTTAAAATTCGATGATCGTTAAACCCTTATGCCGATTTAAGAACTAAACAAGCGTTGGTCCCACCAAATCCAAAACTGTTGCTTAATACAGTTTCAACTTTTTGATCTAAGCGTTGACGCACCAAAGGCAAATGTTGAATCTCTTCTTCCACATCGTCGGCGTTGGCGCTGGCACAAATGAAGCCTTCGTTCATCATGATCAAACTAAAAATCGTTTCGTGTACGCCCGCTGCACCTAGGCCATGGCCTGATAATGATTTTGTAGAGCTGATATACGGCACATCATCTTTGAATACGTTTTCAATGGCTTTAAGTTCGGTCACATCACCACGCGGTGTACTGGTGCCGTGTGTGTTGATGTAATCAATTTTCACGTTGCCCGCGTCTTTCAACGCGATTTTAATGGCACGCTCAGCACCTTCGCCGCTTGGGGCCACCATGTTGTCGCCATCACTGCTGGCACCAAAACCAATCACTTCACCAAGAATGTTTGCGCCGCGTTGTTTCGCGTGTTCCCACTCTTCTAGAATCACAATGCCGGCACCGGCACTGATGACAAAGCCGTCTCGATTTTTGTCGTAAGGACGGGAGGCTTTTTCTGGTTGCTCATTAAACTGAGTTGAAAGCGCCCCCATGCCATCAAATTGCATGGCGTGAGACCAATGGGCTTGATCCACACCGCCGGCAATGGCCGTGGTCATCAAACCCATTTTAATTTGTTGGTAGCCCGTACCAATACAGTGAGCACTGGTGGCACACGCGGATGAAATAGAATAACTAGGGCCACGCACCTTAAAATTGGTGGCCAATTGAGCCGATGATGCACTGCCCATTTCACGAGTCACGCGGTATGGCCCTACGCGCTTAATGCCCGATGATTCCAATACATTAATGGCATCCACTAAATCATCACTGGCAACGCCACCGGCACCCACAATTAAGGTGGTATCTTCGCTGCTAAGTTGTTCTTGGGTTAAACCTGCTTGGGCCACGGCTTGTTCCATGGCCACATGGCACCACTCGCCATTGGTTCCCATGAAGCGACGCAATTTACGATCAATGTTTTCTACTTCTGG
>JBFEWA010000386.1:0-2907 GCA_041546605.1 Bermanella sp. | reverse complement strand
TCTGCTATTTCCAACCCATGGGAATAGTAAATGTCATCATTTGAATGTAGTTCTGCAATACGGTTTAGGGTCTTTAATTTTGCTTTTGATTTATCATTATTTAAAAATTTATAAAATGTACTTTTGGTAAAATTTTTGTCCTTAAAAAGCCTATCGTCTACCCAAGATAAGTGGTCTTGTGTTACCCATTTTGCGAATTTTAATTTATGCATTGAATGATCCGTTATTAATATCCACCACGTTACTGAAACTTGAGCAATTGATAATTTGCTTTAATCGCTTACCCCAAGCATCAAGCGCTTTTTGCTTCTCAGGAAGGTAGTCATAGCGGTCGTAGTGCTTGCTGGATACATCGCCTAGAGCATGGTTGTTTATTCGATCTCTAATTTCCTTTGATAGCCCTAGTTCCCCCATGCGCGTTTTACAGGTGCGCCTCAAGTCTCTTGGAGTGAATGGCTGGAAGTTATTGCTTTCATCTTTGGTGAATCGGTTAGCGGCTCTACTGATGGATGCGAGGGTGATAGGTTTGTTGCTATCTAGCCTGTGTGGGAATAAGAAAGGGCTACCATCTTTATGGTCCTGTATGGTTTCAAGGATGCTCATGGCAAGGTGATTTAATGGGACTAGATGGGCTTTACCGTTTTTTGTGCGGCTAGCCGGTATTTCCCATAAGCATTCAATTAAATTGAACTCGGACCACCTGGCTTCTGATACTTCGCTTACCCTTTGGCCCCCTGTCGCAAGCATAAGTTTGAATATCTGTTCTATGGCTGAGTAAGCAGCGCCCGGGTTGAAGGAGTGCCAAAGCTGGCGGATTTCATCTTGTGATAACTCTCTATCACCTGGCTTTTCATTTTTAATGGCCTTGGGAACGTCTCGAACTGGGTTTCGCTCCAGTTGGTAGGTAATGGATGCGTCCATGGTTGTGGGGTCGTTATCGTGCTCTAAACCGTATGCAAACGATGCGCTCAAGTAAGAGCGTAAACGATTTGAACCCACCAGCGCCCCACGCTTAATCATAGTGTGAAGGACAAGCTTAATGTCGTGGCTGGTAATTTGATTGGCTGGGGTTTTGTTGCCTAAAAGGGGAAGAGCATCATTCTTGAGTGATCTCAGCACTTCCTTGTATGACTTCTTGCCATTTGCTTTCATGTTGGCTGCGTAGCCTTCAAAAAGCTGTTCTATGGTCCCGAGCTGATTCTGCTTACGCTTTTCTTGTTCGGCTTCGAACTCAATACGCGCTAGTTCAATCTTGGGGTCTAAGCCTTGGATTAAGAAGGCGGCTAGGGTGTCTTTTTGGGTTCTAGCTTGCTGGAGGGTTAGCCCTTTGCCAGCATTGCTTTTGCTATAAGGACCTAGAGCTATCATTGATCGTTTGCCAGATAGCTTGTAAGCGAAATAGAAGACTTTTTTGCCACTAGGTCTAACCAGTAACCATAGAGCGCCGTTGCCACGCTCATGTTGGTTGTCCGTAACGTAGTATTTCTTATCTTTGGGCTTTAACCCAATTATTTCTTTATCCGTAAAGGCCATTTTGGTCACCCTTGTGGTCACCCTTAGAGTGTACCTTAAGGCATAAACCTGAACAATTTAGAATAGCGGATACTGCTAAAAATCCAGTAAATACAAGGGCTTAGGGCTAATCTGAGAAAGTGTGAATTGTCATGGGAAACGACTTGTAATCAGTAGGTCCCGAGTTCGACTCTTGGTGTCGGCACCATTTATTTAGAAACCCCGTTTACGAAAGTAGACGGGGTTTTTTTATGCCTTATTCAAGAGGTTAAGCTTGAATAAGGCATACTCAAGTTCAGTATTCATAAATAAGTACCAAATATTTAGTGAGTACGATAAACCTCGTTGTGGGTACCATATGCAATCCGTAGAATTTGGATTCTGAATATTTGAGGTAAATTAGATGTCTGATACGGAAGTCGCAAAAGAGGTGATTGATGCCTTTTTTAAGGAAGCAGGGTTTACCCATGGTTGGAATGGGCAGGTTAATGAAGAAGTCGCTATCGTATTCGGGAAAATGTTAGAAGCTACAAGGGATTGCTCTGCCGCATTTGTATGGATTCCAAAACCAACTGGGGTTCCAAGCATAAGCTGGATAGCTAAAAGCTTAGGAAGAAGTTTTGTGCGAGATATTCAAGGCAAACGATCATTTGTCTGTGCGCAGAGAGCAGTTTATAACTGGAAACGAGAACTCGATATGGCGGCAATGGGCTTATGAATAAACAAATTTTTTCACTTTTGATGCTTTGCGTGTTGGCTGTAAGGCTAGCGCATGCAGGTGAGGTGACGCCTTTATGTACAGTTGTGGATTCAACCATCGAGGTAAGTGAGGTTAATTTTTGCTTTAAGCTTGCTGATATTAAGCACATGAAAGTATTGAATGTGAAAAGCGCTTCGGTCCACCTTGAGTTTAAAGGGGGGGGGCTTCCTCCACTTCATATAATCACAACTGATGAGAGTAAGGTAACAGGCGGAATCAACAAGACTGGTGGATACGAAAAATTAGGTGTCAGAGATATTGATGGCTTTTTTCAGAAGCTAGCAGATAAGTCGAATAAGGGGGAATACTTAGATTCGGTGAAAAAAGTATTTAACATTACAGATGAGCAAAAATTAAAGATCAACAGGTTTAATAACACAACGCTTTACACCTTAATTGATAATATGAACGGTGAAGATATTGTATACATTCACCGAAAAAATGACCCTCGAATCCTAATGCTGGTATCTGATCTTAATGACGTTCAGTTACAAAGTATTTATAGCTCTATCTTGTATTAACCAAGATATATCTGGCTATATGAGTTCTGGTTTTAGAACTGCACACTAAAATTCAGTGAAATCCCATCCTCAAAATCATCCGTTGTGAGGTGTACCTGCACCGGAACATGGCCC